>JBBSNU010000316.1:0-6280 GCA_038260455.1 Chroococcales cyanobacterium
CAAACCATACTTGCTAGAACAAATTCGTATTTTAGACCCCAAAATCATTTTATTAACAGGTGCCACAGCCCTCAAAGGTTTGTTAAACGACAAGCGACCAATTAGTAAAATCAGAGGTCAATGGATAGAATGGGAAGGACGGCTGTGTATGCCAATTTTTCACCCATCATACTTGTTACGAAATCCATCCCGCGAACCGGAGACACCAAAATGGTTTATGTGGCAAGATATGCAGACAGTAAAAGCTAAATTGGATGAATTTAAAACAGTAACATAATCAAGATTTACGCCTAATATCATATCCAGTCAACCCCAATACTTGTAGGGGCGGGTTCACCAAAAATCTCTGGCTAAAACCAACAATCTCATAAACCCGCCCCCACCACGCGACAGAATTGTCATTGCTTCCAAAATTGTCCGAAGAGAGGAACGAAGCAATCGCCAAGACTAAGATTGCTTCGTTCCTCGCAATGACAGACAATATTCCTGAATGCGTAAATTGTGTTAATCTTAAAATAGTAAAATCAGAAAATTTTATGAGTCAATGCCTTAATCCCGACTGCCAGCATCCCAACCCACCCATCACAAAATTCTGCCAACGCTGCGGCAACAAACTGCTACTCGGAGACAGATACCGAGCAGTCAAATACATTTCCGAAGGAGGTTTCGGCCGTACATTCAAAGCCGTAGACGAACATCGACTCGATACAATCTGTGTGATCAAACAATTTCTCCCCCAACTACAAGGGAGTGCCGCCATCCAGAAAGCGACGGAGTTATTCAAACAAGAAGCAGTGAGACTGCGAGACTTAGGGAAACACCCTCAAATCCCTGATTTATTGGCATTTTTTGAACAAGATAAACGCTTCTATCTAGTACAAGAATTTATTGACGGTGAGGATTTATCAAAAGAATTAGAGCAGCAGGGAAAGTTTAGCGAAAAACAGATTAAGCAATTACTGACTGAATTGCTACCGATATTAGATTGTGTGCATAAGCAAAATGTAATTCACCGAGATATTAAGCCGGAAAATATCATTAGAAATAATCATGGTTCTTTAGTCTTGATTGACTTTGGAGTTGCCAAGGAATTAAGCGGTACTGTTTTAACTAGAGTGGGAACTGTGGCTGGTACTCCTGGTTATGCAGCACCGGAACAAATGCAAGGTCATGTTTTTCCAGCGAGTGATCTCTACAGTCTTGGTGTAACGTGCATTCGGTTATTAACCGGGTGTTTGCTGGAAGAAAAAAATGGAACTTCGGTTGACGAACTTTTTGACCCGATGCAAATGCAATGGGTATGGAAAAATCAGGCAGTTTCCATCAGTAATGAATTGGGGAAAGTATTAGATAAAATGCTATTGTTTCCAGTGGGTGCGCGTTATCAGTCAGCAGCAGAAGTATTGCAAGCTCTTAATCCTGTTTCAGTATCACCTACTAAAATATCAGCGCCACCACAAGCAAAACCTTTTCAGCCTTTACAAGTAGCATCTACTCAAATATCTGCTAAATTTCAACCAAAAGCCTCTCAGTTGCAATCCTTTACTGAAGACTTGGGTAATGGCGTAAATTTGGAAATGATTGCTATTCCCGGTGGAACTTTCACTATGGGTGCGCCGGAAACTGAACCACAAAGCCGTGATTATGAAATGCCTCAACATCGGGTGACAATTCAACCATTTTTTATGGGTAAATATGCCGCGACACAAGCACAGTGGAAAGCAGTTGCTAAATTGCCAAAGATTCAATATGACCTCAACTCAGACCCCTCTCATTTTCAAGGTGATAACCGACCAGTAGAACAAGTCTCTTGGTATGAGGCTGTGGAATTTTGTGCGAGGTTATCTAAAAAGACCGGACACAATTATCGCTTACCTAGTGAGGCAGAATGGGAATATGCTTGTCGCGCTGGTACGACTACACCGTTCTATTTTGGTCAGACAATTACTACTAATCAGGTTAATTATAATGGCAACTATCCTTACAATAATTCACCAAAAGGTCAGTATCGAAACCAAACTACAGATGTAGGCAGTTTCCCTGCCAATGCTTTTGGTTTATACGATATGCACGGCAATGTTTGGGAGTGGTGCGCTGACCCCTGGCACGATAGTTATCAAGGAGCACCGACTGATGGCAGCGTATGGGATAATATTTATAATGATAATCGTTATAAAAGTGCTATTGATTTATTAGTCAATATTAAGAAAGACAACCGAATCCGGACGCTGCGCGGTGGTTCGTGGTACTTCCATCCCAGCAGTTGCCGTTCTGCGTATCGTCACGCCTTTTTGCCAGATAATCGCAACAGCCGCGACGGTTTTCGGCTTGTTTGTGCGGCTGCGAGGACTTCTTAGCCCTTTACACTTCTCCTTTTGCATAACAATCTCGCAACCACAAACGAATCGCCTCAGCAATTGCGCTTTTCTCGCCCTCTGAACGTCGGGGGTTCAGAAACCGGGTTTCTTCCTAGATATCTCCTCACTAACCCAAGATTTCGCAGAAACCCGGTTTCTTGAGTCTTGGGCGATGAGAGGGAATGCGATCGCACTGATATAATCAAATGGCAATCCTATAAAATCCCTAAAACGGTGGTAGACTGGAATAACTTCACCCCCTATGAATTTGAGTAGGACTTTGAGCAAGATAAACTGGCTGCACACAGAGTTACATTCAATGAAGCTGTGCAATGTTTCTTTTCTGACTATGAAGTGCGACGAAACAAATCTTACCGAGATCGCTATCAATTAATTGGTACAACCTACGGTGGACGCACCCTCAAAATTATATTTCAACTAAAGCCAAATAACGTAGTTCGCCTGATTACCGGATGGCCAATATGAACTCAATCAATCCCACAACCCAAGAAACACTCTCTGAACCAGAAATTGATTTAATAGTTGAAAGCCAAGCTAACAATGACTCAGCTTGGGAAACTCCCATTATTGTTCAAAAACAGCCGACTTCTTTATCCATTCCCTCTGAACTTGCCAGAAAAGCAGCTTTTTTAGCGGGATTGCATCAAGAAACAGATGTTGAGGCGTGGATTATTCGCCTAATTCGAGAACGACTAGAACTAGAAGAAGCAGCATATTTGGAAATCAAACAGAATTTGGCTAGGGAATTCAGTAGATGATTATAAGTTTGCTTAAGAGGGCGGGTTTTGCCTTGATACAGTCGATTATTTCATAAATTCGCTCGCTAAACCCGCCCCTACCGCCTTATGGTTGACTTAAGAAATTCGTCAAAAAGCCTTAAGTAAACCGTGTTGGATTATAAGGTAAGAAAAAACAGCAATTTTTATGAAATAAAACTCGGACTTGCAACCGCAGATGTTAGCAGATAGACACAGATGAACGCTGATGGGATTTGATCTGCGATCATCTGTCTTTATCCAATCTCATCACAAATGCGCGCAAAAGCCGCTACCGGATCGTCGGAAGCTGTAATCGGCCGCCCAATCACCAGATAATCTGCACCTGCTTTAAATGCGGCTTTTGGAGTCATCGATCGCCTTTGATCGCCGCCATCAGCCCATTTAGGACGCACACCGGGACAAACTAACAGAAAATCATCCCCGCAACTCATCCGCAACTGTTCGACTTCCTGCGGAGAACAAACAGCACCAGCTAAACCAGTTTCCTTAGCTAACAATGCCATCTGCAAAGCATATTCTGGCAACTCCAAAGGTATTTTCAACTCAAAAGCTAACTGTCGCGAATTCAAACTCGTTAACAGCGTAATTGCAATCAATTTAGGAGTCGGTTTATCGACAGCCGCCGCCCCTTCTACTAAAGCTGACTGTGCTGCTTTTAAAGCATCTTTACCACAGGTAGAATGGATTGTCAATAAATCTACATTGTACTTGGCCGCAGCACGACAAGCACCAGCTACAGTATTTGGGATGTCGTGAAATTTCAAATCGAGAAAAATCCGTTTTTCCCGCTGTTTCAAAATCTCGATAATTGCTGGGCCGCAGCTAACGAATAATTCTAAACCGACTTTCCAAAATGATACATCGGGGAGTTTGTCGATCAGGGCGATCGCACTTTCTTGACTAGGGACATCCAAAGGAACAATAATTTTATCTGCGATCATAGTACCTTTCGTAGTAATAACTTCATACCGATTTGTGTCAACAAACACGTCAAGCGCAGTACCTATCTACTGTTGGATTCTTAGGCCTGCGATCCCCCCTAACCCCCCTTAAGAAAGGGGGAACAAGAGTATTCTCAAAGTCCCCCTTTTTAAGGGGGATTTAGGGGGATCTGGCCTCGGATTCATACGAAATTGATCGGGAGCATCTCAGTTTTGCAAAAAGCATTTTTTTTATTATAGTGCGAGCGTGCCCGCGCGCGAGTTGTACAATACGCGAGCGGGGACGCTCGCACTATAAATGCAAAACTGAGATGCTCCCAATTGATCAATGCTTATAGACTTAAGTTGACACGCCTTGGCGCTTCACAAATCCCTACTCAATCCACTAGGCGGACAAACTTATTTTTCCCAACCTGCAAAACTTTACCGCATAAATCAGCCGGTGATTCAAAAGTAAGATTAACATCCGAAACCCGATCGCCCTCCAACTTCACTCCACCGCCCTGCATCAACTTCCGCGCCTCACCGCTGCTCTTGCAAAGCCCGCTAGCACTCAGAATATAAAACAACTTAGCCGGAAACTGGACATTTGCCAAGGAAAACTCCGCCACAGCATCAGCTTGTCCCGCCGCACCTTTGATCAGAGTCATTGCATCTTGTTGTGCCAGATCGCCCGCTGCTTTCCCCCAATACTGACTTACCACGTCCACAGCTAAAAGTTTCTGTTTTTCGCGCGGATTTTCTGGCAACTCATCCAGGGGCAAATTTGTCAATAGCTCAAAATACTGGGCGATCGAACTATCGGCAATTTTCTCCAACTTAGAATACATCGTCAGCGGGTCTTCAGACAAACCTACATAATTATGCAAAGACTTCGACATTTTCTGCACCCCGTCAGTCCCCAGCAAAATCGGCATCAGCAAACCAAACTGCGGTTTCATCCCAAAATGCCGCTGCAAATCTCTCCCCACAGCAATATTAAATTTTTGGTCAGTTCCCCCTAACTCCACATCCGCTTCCAAAGCCACTGAATCGTAACCCTGCATTAGCGGATACAGAAACTCGTGCAGGTAAATCGCATTTTCCTGCTTTATCCTGTTGTCAAATCCCTCTTTAGCGAGCATCTGCTGCACCGTCATCGTGCCTAGCAGTTCCAAAACCTTCGCCAAGTCCAATTTGGACAACCACTCGGAGTTATAGCGAATTTCCAAGCGTCCGGGCGTGTCAAAATCGAGAATCGGACGCACTTGGTCTAAATAAGTTTTGGCATTTTCCGCCACTTGTTCCTCTGTCAACTGCGATCGAACTTCAGATTTCCCTGTCGGATCGCCAATTCTTGCGGTAAAATCTCCGATGAGCAGTACCGCTGTATGTCCTGCGTCCTGAAAAGCTCTCAGCTTGCGGACGCAAATGCTGTGTCCCAGGTGAATTTCGCTCCCTGTGGGGTCAATTCCGAGTTTGACTCGCAACGGGCGATCGACTTTTGCCAGCAATTGGAGCAAATTTTCGTCAGGGTTGCTAGAATCAGGTCGATCGGGAAAAATCTCGCTGATCCCGCGGTAAAGCGCTGAAAGGTTAGGAGTTATCATAAGGGAGCGATCGGAAACCATAATATTTTGCCGGTCTTAGCGGAATCAGTTAAACTCACTGAATTCACGCATACAAACACACTTATCAAGCTACCATAATCCCAAAGCGACCCTGCTTTTCTTGGCTAACCCCGCCCAAAAAAACCTACCGTGCCCCCGACAACAGTCGCGGCGAGCCCCTAATTTTAGACCAAAGTTCAAACTCCCAAATTGATCAGCAAGTAAATCTAAAATCTAAAATCTAAAATCTAAAATCGATTGACTGACAGCCTCTAGAGTTCGCATCTAAAATTACAAATCTTAAGCCCAAAATCGAGTGAGGAAGTGAAATCCACGTGTCAACTAACGCAGTCCGCAAACATACGGAAAACTCAGCCCCTGTATTCGAGTTTGTTCAGTCAGTCAGCAAAGTGACCGCCGGAACCATACTCAGCATGACAATGCTAGCCAGTTCCGTAGTCGCTGGCGGACTGGTTGGCTTAGCGATCAGTTTCCGCAATTTGCCAGATGTTCGCATCTTGCAAACCTACTCTCCTACAGAAACTACCCACATTTACGACATCAACGGCAAGCCCCTAGCCAGCATCCACGAC
>JBBSNU010000317.1:0-6262 GCA_038260455.1 Chroococcales cyanobacterium
AGCTGTCGCGAGCTCGCGAGTTGTACAATACGCGAGCTCGCGACAGCTCGCACTATAATACAATACGGTTTACTTAAGACAATCCAGGCGGTAAAAAATTATGAAAAATAAATACTGTGATTGCTTCGTTCCTCGCAATGACAATCTTAAGTGAACCGTATTGCACTATAATAAATGCAAAACTGAGATGCTCCCCTATCCTACTTCATCTTCAAAATCTTCTGAGTAACACTTTCAGACACCGGCATCACCGATAAACGATTACCCTTCCTCACCACCAAAACCTCCTCACCACTAAAATTTTCTTTCAATTCATCCAAAGATATTAACCTAGCAAATTCCTCCACAAACTCAACTCTCACAGTTTGCCAGCGAGGTGCATCAAACGCTGATTTAGCATCATAATATTCGCTATTTAGATCGAACTGAGTCGGGTCGGTAACATGAATTTCAACGACACGCATCAATCCGACAATTCCCGGTACTTTAGTATTGGAATGGTAAAAAAATACTAAATCTCCCAGACTCATTTTTCGCATAAAATTGCGGGCTTGATAGTTGCGAACACCATCCCAAATCGAAAATTTATCTGATTTCAAATCGACAATACTATAAACATCCGGTTCCGACTTCATTAGCCAATAACTCATAAAAATTATTCCCCTTGGTTCTCCAAATATCCTTGAATATTATCTAAACACTGCTGCATCGCTTTCTGCATAAAAACCTGCACCAACAATAATCCAACCGGATAGAATAGCGGAGAAGTCAGCATAAAATAAAACTCCCAATCAATCCGAGTACCTTTTGGCGTAGCAGTGAACTTCCAATCTCCACCACCAGACTCAATCAGTAAAGAAATCGGAAACTTAAACCCTCTAACCAGTCGGTAGGTTTGTCTTTCTGGCTTTTTGAAAGTAATTATTTCTTCATCAATCACCGACCCATCGGAATGTTTGATCCGCCGCACACCGCCTTCACGCATCTGTCCACCATCAGCCATTTCAGCTTGAATAATTGCTGGAATCAGACCAAATCCACGAAAGGATTTTGGCACATTTGATAGTGATGCCACAAAATCAAAGACCACTTCCGGTGATGCAGAAACTTCTACTAATGCGTTGGTTTTAACTAACATTTATTCCTCAAATTATTGGTAACATTAATCAAGTGCATATTTCTAATTATATAATACTTATGCACGAGTATTCAGTTGACTTTGATACCCATCAAAATGCGTACTGGTTGACTTTTTCAATGCTTTTTGACGCACCCTACAAACTACGATATTTTAGGTGTTTGAGAGACTTTTATTCAGACTCAGCAAGAACCTTGACAGGGCTGGGTGCGAACTGCGCACCCTACTTTACCATTTTAGTATCAACGGTTTGATTCCCCTACTCTTTAACTGTCAACTGTCAACTGTCAACTGTCAACTGCTATAAAATATCTTTCCGCTTCTGCAACCACAGAGTCAACATCAAATAAACGACAATATGCACACACAACATCCCCCAATTTAAACTCAAATTATCCCACGTTTGGTCGTAAACAGAATTAGGTTCAAAAGGCTGAGGAAGTATGCTACCATTCGGCAATGTAGTAGGCGCGGGAACCATCGCATTCACATTAACTAAAGAACCGTAAGCACCCACAGACCAGCGACTTAACATCAACCAAGAAAACTTGCTCGCCACACCTTCCATCTTAAACAAAACTCCCGAAAAAATAATCTGAGGTAGTAAGATTATAGGTAAAGCGCTGTTAGCTTCAGAGCCATTTTTGGCGATCGCCGAAACCAACAATCCGAGACTGATACAACTCAGCAATGTTAGAAAAGTGGTAATGCTTG
The DNA here is from genome assembly GCA_038260455.1 of Chroococcales cyanobacterium. Classification (GTDB taxonomy): domain Bacteria; phylum Cyanobacteriota; class Cyanobacteriia; order Cyanobacteriales; family Microcoleaceae; genus Microcoleus. Next base: position 1,853 of record JBBSNU010000317.1, read on the forward strand.
CTCCCACAGGCCAGGAAATAAAACTCGGATCGGGAGACTTAAAAGCAATCAGAATAACTCCTACCATTAACAGAGTTTGCAATACTGCTAAGCCGGAAAGGATGAAAAATTTTGAACCTAAATAAGCAAACAATCCCAAATTCACCAAACGTTCTCGCAAATAAATAGCAGATTCTTTGACAATTTCTTGCACGGAAGTCGCCAGTCCCACCCAAATAGCCGCGCAGGTAAATACAAACAAAACTCTGAGCGCTAAAGGTGCTAAAGTTGCCTCCGGCGCGCCAACTAACGGGTCTTTATCTCGGACGGCAAGCCGCAGCAAAATAATCCCGATTGGAGCCGTTAACAGAGCTAAACCCAAGTTAACTAATTCGCGGGAAACAAGCTGGAAATAGCGCTGAGCGAGCAGAACGAGTTGTTCGCTCCAAGATACAGCTTTTTGCTGGGGATGCGCTTGTTTTTCGGGTTCATTACCGGTGCTGAAGTGGTTGACAATATAGCGCTGATAATATTCAGATTGTTGAAATTTTTCCGCCCATCTCGGAACATTGCTTGTATCTGCTAATTCGTTGTAAATGTCAGCAAAATCACCCGTTTTTATCTCAAAAAAATCAAGCGCTTCCGCAGGCGGGCCGAAGTAACACAGGTGTCCGCCACTTCCCATAAAAGCAATTCGATCGCACATCGTGATATTTGCCGTCGCGTGAGTCACCAGAATCACCGTTCGGCCTTGATTTGCCAACTTTCGCAGCAGTTGCATCATCTTCTTATCCAAACCCGGATCGAGTCCTGAAGTCGGTTCATCTAAAAAGAAAAGTTTCGGATCTGCTAACAGTTCGACTCCGATACTTACCCGCTTCCGCTGTCCGCCGCTAAGCTTTTTTACAAACAAAGCGCGGTAGTTAGTCATTTCAATATCTTCTAAAGTTTTTGCGACTACCTGCTGAACATCAGTATCGGGAGGTAAGCGCAATTTAGCTGCATAACTCAAAACTTCTTCTACTGTCAAATCTGCGTGAATAATATCATCTTGAGGCACGTAACCGATTTGATTGCGGTAAATATTGAATTTTTCGCGCAGGTTTTCTCCGTTAAGAAATACAGCGCCCTGAGTAGTTTTTTCAATGCCTAAAAGCGTCCGCATTAAAGTAGATTTACCCGCACCGCTACCGCCGACTAAACCCACAAACTGTCCGGGTTCGATCGCCAAAGTGATGTTATTCAAACGCTTGGGAATCACCAGACATTTAGCATCCAAACGAATTTGATTGCCTCGGTCTTGCATTTCTAACATACCGCTGCGGTAAGTTAGGGTAAACGGGCCGATCCGAATCGCATCTCCCTCGGACAACTGTACAGAATTTGTCACTCGCTGAGAGTTAACAAAAACGCCGTTAACGCTGTGGTCTTGCAAAATATAATTGCCGCGACTGTCTATGTCAATTGTCGCGTGTCGCCTAGAAACCAGTGGCGAATCTAATTGCAGCGAAGCGTTTGGATCGCGGCCCAACAAAACCGACCGATTGCTGAGAGAAATTGACTGTTTTTTCGGCACAGCAACCTGATTCGCCAGCGGATTAAAATAAGTCAGCAAAACTTGATTTGTTGGATCGAGACCGATTTTAATTTCTATGCCGTTTTTGAGACAATAACCGTCATTGGGAGTGATGCGAGTGCGATCGACAAATAAGCCATTAGTGCTCGGCTGCTGACCGTCACCGTCGTAAATCCAGTAATTATGACCAATTTGGCGTAAAACAGCGTGAACGCCGGAAACTGCGCGCCAGGACTCGGGAATGACTAAATCAGCCCGAGTGCGATCGCGCCCCAATACGTGTTGCGGCTGTTTTAACTCTAACTGTATGCTTTGTCCTTGACTGGTTAATACTAAATAAGGGCGATCGCTTAAAGCAGTGGCTTGTCCTATATTACCTATCATATTTAAATAGCGGTTTTTGCACTCACCTTTCTAAGCATATCAAAAGTAGGACAACAATACTTATATTAAACAAGTCTACTTAGCAACAACAGACAAACTGCGAAGCCGATTAATTGCCGCCGCCAATTCAAAGCGTCGAAACATCGCAAAATCCCCTTGAGGAAAAGAAGATAAAATATCCATCCCCTGCAGATCAATATCTGCCATCACCAAATCAATGATTTCCGACAAAGTGCGTTTCCCGTCCATGTATTGCTGCTTAGCATAAACCATAGCCGCAGCGATCGCCCTTAACTGTCCGCTGTCCACAATTTGCTCAACAGCACCCAAATCAACATCCTGAGTTCCAAAAGCCAATTCATCAACATCCCGCACCTTCACCCGCACATCTCGCCGTCCCCGACTAGGATCTAAACTAGCAGGAATCGGCACTCTTTGAGTAATCTCACCAAAACTTTCCCCCCCTTCAGCAGCGCGATTAATAGAGTATTTGTTAGCAATTTCTTTAGCTTTTTCAGTCACGTTATATGCTAGAAAATTATCCATTGAAATCACAGTATCCGCCACATCAAAATAATCGCCGCTTCCCCCCATGACTAAAATAGTCGATACACCACAATCTGTATACAACTGTTTAACTTTATCAATAAACGGCGTAATCGGTTCCTTATCCTTAGCAATCAGTGCTTGCATTCTGCGATCGCGAATCATAAAATTAGTCGCCGCCGTATCCTCATCCACCAATAAAACAGGCACTAAATCCCCTTCTGAAATAGCGACTAATTGCGTCTCTAAAACAAAAAACTTAGCTTCTTCCTTATTCCCTCTTCCTTCTTCCTTCTTCCCTCTTCCTTCTTCCTTATTCCCTCTTCCTTCTTCCTTCTTCCTTCTCCCCACTTCCATCGGACTGAAATCCGTTACATCCGTTACATCCGTTACATCCGTTACAGAATCCGTTGCCGAACTTCCTTCTTCCTTATTCCCTCTTCCTTCTTCCTTCTTCCTTCTTCCTTCTTCCATCGGAATGAAATCCGTTACATCCGTTACATCCGTTACATCCGTTACAGAATCCGTTGCCGAACTTCCTTCTTCCTTCTTCCTTCTCCCCACTTCCAAAGCCTCAATAATATTAGCAGCTTGCGACGTACTGCCGCTCGCATTTTCAGTATAAAATTGTGCAGTATTTCTACCTTGTGGCAAGTGGTTAATAAAAGGCGAAATGTCAACTCCCGCAACACTTCTGCCATCTTCCGCTCTAATTTTCACCGCCGCCGGATTTGCCACAACAAATTCCCTACCATCTCCCGGAATTCGGTTATAAACTCCCAACTCAATCGCCCTGAGTAAAGTTGACTTGCCGTGATAGCCGCCCCCAACAATCAAAGTAATCCCAGCCGGAATACCCATACCGGAAATCGCACCGCGATTCGGACAATTAAACTCAACTTTTAACGAAGGAGGCGACACAAAAGCCACAGCATCATTTAACAAAGGACGATTGTCAACACCGCTGCGGCGGGGTAAAATAGAACCCTCAGCAACAAAGGCAACTAATTGTTTTTCAGCTAACTGCTGCCGCAGCCAGTCAGCATCTTCTACAGTTTCAACGTGACGGCGACATTCTGCAGTATTTAAGCTAGAATATTTCAGAGATTGGCTGACAATTCGCGGGATATCTTCGCACAGCATTTCAGCAGCTTCTCGCCCTAAAATACTGCGTCCGCCTGCGGGAAGTCCCACAACAAATCGCAGTTCAACTCCTCCTAAATCTGCGATATCTGATGCAGTTGAGAAAATGATAAATGCGGCAGTTCGTTCTAAAACTTCTTGTCCTAAGCGAGTCACTGCAATCAAACCGCTTTTGCCAGTGCCGCGCTTGCTGCTATTGCTATATGCGGCTTTATCAAACTGGCGAGTTAGGTAATCTCGCAGGGCTATTTTTCGACTGCGGGATTTAAAAAGTTCGCGGGGAATTCGAGCAATGTCTGGCGGAACTATGACTCTAAATTTACTGGGAGAGGCAAAGGGGTCTCCCTGTACGTAATCAATAATTAATGTAAATTCATCAAAGTCATAGCAGCCTTGAATATCTTTGTAGGCTTTGTAGTTTCTATTGTCTAGTTGCAATAAATGCTGTCGCAGGCTTTCTTGGTTATTCATTAAAACGAAGGAATAAGTTAATCGTAGGGTGCGCATTGCGCACCTTCTATAATCTTGGTGCGCATTGCGCACCCTACGTGATTATCAATTATTGAATTTCTAATAATTTAGCTGTGGCATTAACCACAATTTGAGCAGAACCGGCGAAAAAAGGTCGATCGATAGTTGCTAGTGTATCAGTAGACTGGTGGTAGTGGGGCGATCGCAAATTTGCAGTATCCGTCACCAACACAGCACCAATTCCTTTATACCAGAAAGGAGCGTGGTCGCTTCGCAAAACATCAGGAGTCAGCAACCCTTTCAGAGGAACC
>JBBSNU010000318.1:0-6242 GCA_038260455.1 Chroococcales cyanobacterium
AACCATCCTGTGGTCAAATCCCTGTTCCACCACAGCGATCGCGAATTATTGACTTTGTTTCAAAACCATCCCGATCAAGGGCGCTTCTTCACGGCTATTTTTTGCCGCTACGCTCAAATTGTCCACTCCCTGATCCGCCATTCCGTGCGATCGCCCGTACAAGGCGATTACCTGTTCGCCCACACTTGGCTGCACATCTATCACGAGCTCCGAGGCCTCGATTTGCGCCACGAAATGCCAGACTCTGATGGCGACAATCTCAGCCTCCAAAATTGGCTGATTAATGTCACCGCTGTCTGCATCAATCAAGCCGAATTGCCACCTGTCGAGTCGATTCACTACTCCTTGCAATCCGCTCCGCCTCCCCTCTGGTGTTACGTCAAACAAGCCTTAGAATTGTTAGCGCCACTGCCGCGTTTAGTCGTGTTGATGGCTCAGACTTTCCGCTGGAGCGAAACTCGAATCGCAGCTTATTTGCAAGCAGAAGGTGAAGCAATTTCGCCCGCTCAAGTCAAGGCTTTGTTACAAAAAGGATATCAAACTTTAGAATCAAATTTGCCGGAGGATATTCGCGCTATTTATCTAGATGAAAATCTCGAATATCAACAAGCACTGGTCTAGATATTGTATCCGATAACTTCGCTAATACCAATTATTCTTCAGTCCGCGCAGGCGGACTTCGTTTGTGTAGAAGCGGTTTCAACCGCCGAGTTTCTATATTTGGCAAAAAGTGGTTTCAAACGCACTAATACTCAGACATAATATCAGAGGTGGAAATGGCAGTTTATCAAGTTCGGCTAGTGAATGAGGCGATCGCCCTCGATCGCACCATCGACGTACCAGACGACCAGTATATCCTAGATATGGCAGAAGCAGCCGGCATCCGCTTGCCCAATGGATGCAAGCAAGGAGAGTGTTCTGCTTGCCTTGCCAAACTGCTCAGCGGTGAAATCGACCAAAGCGAACAAAAGTTTTTGAAGCCGTCAGAATCGCAAGCTGGCTACGCTGTCACCTGTGTGGCTTACCCGCTTTCTGATTGTACTTTGTTAACTCATCAAGAACAAGTTTTATATCAAACAGCGCTCTATTTTAAGTAATACCATTTTTCTAAAAATGTGCTATAGCAATCCTCAATGATTTTCAATGTACCAGTAGGGACACGGCACTGCCGTGTCCCTACTGATGGATTTTGGGGAAATCAGATTTATGTTCGCGGTCTAGATAATGATTTAGGATTGCTATATAGATGAAGTCTTAGCCCCCCCGAACTCGCGGGGGGGTTGGGGGGGTAATATCTAGCGCTACTTTATGAAATTGGTATAATGCAAAGTTCTTTATTCTTGAGTCTCGCGTTGCGCGGACTTTGTTTGTATAGTCGCGAATTCTATTCGCCGATAAAATCGTTATCAAAGCAGATTTAGTTAATTCAAGGTGCGCGCAGCGCACCTTGAATTAACACTTAAAAATCAGCTATGACTGACGCTCGACATGAAGCAATTGCAGAATTCGCTGGAGCGGAATTTCTGCCCAATCCAAGCGGTACTGCAGTTCGTATGACAACTCAGAAACCGCTTTTTCTAAAATGTAAGCATTCAGCAAAACTTCCAATTCCGGTACAGATTTTGGCAAGAAACTTGCATCCGCTGCAGTGGACAAATAGCTCTTGAGAAAAGTCAGGCTAACCCAGCGGTGCCAAACATTCGCCCACTGCTGCATTTCAGATAAGTTTTCCGGGCGGATCATGCCACTTTCTACTTCGTTACGCAGCGCCATAGTAGCCGCGTAATTGAAAGATTGCAACATTCCCGCAACATCTCGCAAAGGCGACCTCTTCATCCGCCGCTCGCTTAACGGTCGATTCCGTTCTCCTTCAAAATCAATAATTACAAAGTCTTTCCCTGTATACAGAACTTGTCCGAAATGAAAGTCCCCGTGACAGCGAATTCTGTCGGCGGTGATTCTCAAGTTCAAAATAGACTTGAAACGTTCCATCAGGAAGTCTTCGCGGTTGAGAAGAATTTGTCCAAACTTTTGCGTTTCTGGCGGTAGTTTAGACAGCCGCTTTTTCAGCAACAGCAAAGTTCGTCCTGCCAGATTTCTCATGTATTGATAGATGGAACGCTGGTAAAATGAGGTGAAATTTTCTGGAGCAAAAGCGGGATTTTCTGTGTCAGAAGCTAAAGCGAGGTGGAGTTCGGCTGTCCGCTGACCTAAGAGTTCTGCTGATGCGAAGTAAGAGCCGATTAGTTCGCGAGCTAATGCGGGTACTTCTAGGGATAAATCGGCTAGTAGCGAGCTTGACTGTCGCATTTGTGCGGTCAAAGTGCTCGGTAAATAATCTTCGGGGGAAGTAGATAAAATATCGTCGGCATACTTTGCTTCTACTGTCATTACTTGCTCGAAATAGTCCCGCAGCGCGTCTAATGTATAAGACCAAGCATCCCTGCTGTCGGGGATTAGTTTTTGCAGTATTCCGACTGTAACTGCTTTTTGACCGGCTGTGCGATATTCCAATTCTCCGGCAATGGGAGCGTAGTTTTCGATCGAGTGGCGATCGGTTAAAAAGCGTCCGATTTCTAATTCTGGGTTGATTCCTTCCTCGAATTTTCGCAAGATTTTCAGGACTAACCGATCGCCGTAACCCGCAGATGTATTGCTTTGTTCTTTTTTGAACAGGTACGGTTCTAGTTGCGATAAATCTTGTTCTGAGTTCAATAAATTGTCAGCAATTCCTACGAGTTCGCCCGCTGTACCTTTGTAGCTGGCATTGGTGGCGATCGCCCCCAGCAGCTCGCTCAGAAAACCTTTGTCCCCCGCAGCATCAAATAGCACTCCGACTTCCTTGGTTTCTGGGAAGTGCAGGCGCGCGATCGTCGGTCGATCGTCCGGCTCGTTTTTGAGATCTTCCCAACCTAAAGGCAAAACGTAAGTTTCCGCCATACCTTCAGTATAATTAAAATGCAAAAACAGAATGTAAACCGTAGATTGCTCCCCGGCACTATTTTTACATTCAACAGGTACAATTTCATTGATTTCTAATGATTGAATTATCCTGTCTGCACCGCTAAACCAGCGATTGGATTGCAAGTAATTCGGCAAAAGAGAGATCAACATATTGCTGAGCTGACTTTTAGGAGAAAAAGCAGTTTCCCAAGTGCCGACGATCGCCAAACTCGGCAAATCTGTATTCAAACCGTGCAGCGAAAATTCCTCTTGCTTGACAGTAAGAGTAAACCAGTAAAACGTGTGAGGACTCAAGCTCAAAAAATAAGGCGATTCGCCAACTGGCGGAAACTCAGTCCGGCCGAAAATCTCCACCGGAACAGCACCTTTAAACGGCGAAAGGTCTAATTCTGCCGTCTGAACGAAGCGCGATAAATTGGTCACTACGAGGATGTGTTCGTCTTGATAGGTGCGGACAAAAGCTAAAACTTTGCGGTTTTCTGGATACAAAAACTCGCAAGTTCCGCGGCCGAATGCTTGGAAGCGCTGGCGCACAGCAATCAAGCGTTTCATCCACCACCACAGAGAACTAGGATTCGCCCGCTGCGCTTCGACATTAACAGATTCGTAGTGATATTCAGGGTCAACAATTGGCGGCGCGTACAGTCGCTGCGGGTTAGCGCGGCTGAAACCTGCATTGCGATCGCTACTCCACTGCATCGGAGTTCTCACCCCGTTGCGATCGCCCAAATAGATATTGTCACCCATGCCAATTTCATCGCCGTAATAAAGCACCGGCGTACCAGGAAGAGACAGCAGCAAAGCATTCATCAACTCAATCTGGCGGCGGTTATTTCCCATCAACGGAGCCAAGCGGCGGCGGATACCCAAATTAATTCTCGCCTGAGTGTCTTGAGCGTAAACCCGATACATATAATCTCGGTCTTCATCGCTCACCATTTCCAGCGTCAATTCATCGTGATTCCGCAAAAACAATGCCCACTGACAGTTATTAGGAATCTGCGGAGTTTGCTGGAGAATATCGCTAATGGGAAAGCTATCTTCCATGTGCAAAGCCATAAATAGACGCGGCATCAACGGAAAATGAAAGTTCATGTGACATTCATCCCCAGCAGAGTAATATTCAACCGCATCCTCCGGCCACTGATTCGCCTCCGCTAGTAGCATCCGGTTGGGGAATTTCTCATCTACGTGCTTGCGTAACTGTTTGAGGAAAGCGTGAGTTTCTGGCAAGTTTTCGCAGTTAGTACCCTCGCGTTCGTACAGGTAAGGTACAGCATCCATTCGCAATCCATCTACGCCCAGTGCTAACCAGAAATCCACCACTTCTAAAATGGCTTTACGGACGGCGGGATTGTCATAATTTAAATCCGGTTGGTGGGAATAAAAACGGTGCCAGTAATAAGCTTTTGCTACCGCATCCCAAGACCAATTAGAAGTCTCAAAATCTTGGAAAATAATCCGAGCATCTTTATATTTTTCCAGCGTGTCGCTCCACACATAAAAATCTCTTTCGTTACTGCCTTTCGGAGCGCGCCGCGCTCGCTGAAACCACTCGTGCTGGTCGGAAGTGTGGTTGACAATCAACTCAATAATGACTCTAATTCCCCGCTGGTGCGCTGCTTCTAAAAGGTTTTTAAAGTCATCTAACGTGCCGTAAATCGGGTTGACGGTGGTATAGTGAGATGTATCGTAGCCATCGTCTCGGAGCGGTGAGGGAAAAAATGGCAGTACCCAAATGGCTGTTACTCCCAAGTTTTGCAGGTAATCGAGTTTGTTTGTCAGTCCTTGAAAGTCGCCGATGCCGTCTGCATTGCTGTCGGCAAAAGCGCGAATTGGTACTTCGTAAATGATAGCATCTTTGAACCACAATGGATCGTCATTTAACATTGAGTTTGCCATATTTTTTCTGGGTAATTGGTAATGGTTATTTGGTAAGTGAGATTTCGTAATTGAGATTTGTTCGTTCAAATCCAAACCGATAGATTATAACTCATATTTTTGCCCAGTTCCTCATGCTAGCGGCATAGTTTTAATCGTAATTTTTTAACGCAAAACTTATATTTTCTTAACTAAAATTTCACAAGATGCCATGAATTTTGCGATCGCGGATACAGCATAAAATTCGAGTCTGGTGGCGGATGCTGCATCGGTGCGCGCTCAGCAGACGCTACATACTGGTGGCGCTGCACGCCCTACACGCGCAAATTTCCGGTCAAGTCCTCTCACCTTCTCTCACTTTCCTCAAAGGTGTGGTATTTACTACCTGCGGGACGGTTGTCACGACATTACACTACCTTGACGCTATTGTTTACAATTTGTTATATTTATTTACATAACGCAATAAAAGTTAAGGAAACCCAGCTATGACTATCGTAATCGCCCTTTTAATCGTCGGTTGGGTAGCAGCCTCAGTGATTGGCACTCAAGCATACTTCCTAGGGGAACAGTCAAAGCCCATCCACGATCGCAATTGGAACAATGAATCTTTTGAACAACTGGCAAAAGCTGTGACTGGAACAGAAATTGATTACATGGTTCGCGTTCCAGCGTACAGCATGGACGCTTACAGCAGACGCAGGATGAGCAATTAGTAATATCGAGTAGCACGCTTGACTATTTTCAATAATATGAAGTCCGAGCGATTACGATAACAAAAACGGTTTGTAGTGCGGACTTCAGTCCGCGACAAAAGAGCGGACACCAGGACGTACTACGAACCTTACTGATTGCGGTTAATCTACCGGACATGATATCACTCGCAGGTTTTCGGTTTCAGCCGCTGATTGAGAGCAGAAATTTCTTGATTGTTCGTGCCAAATTATGAAGTAATTTAGATCATTAATATTGCCTAAATTGTGATAATTAGTATTAAAAGTTACAGCTAGTGTTATTATATCAAAAATTAACCAACATCAACCAATCTGCGTTAATCAGCGCTCATCAGCCAGCATCAGCGGTCAAAAAATTAATATTAAACAAAAATGCAAATTACTCAACCCCTCCACTGTGCCATCCTAGTTTCCCAACTAGAAAAATCCGAACACTTTTACAGCAAAGTATTAGGACTGCAAAAAATCGATCGAGAATTAAAATTTCCCGGAATCTGGTATCAAATCGGCAACTTCCAGCTTCATCTAATTTTAGCAGCAACAATTATACCAGATGCCATAGATTCCCAAAAATTGGGACGCAACCGACATCTAGCGTTTTCTGTGGCAAACTTAGAGGAGGCAAAACAACAATTAACAGCCAGCAATTGTCCGGTACAAATGAGT
>JBBSNU010000319.1:0-6239 GCA_038260455.1 Chroococcales cyanobacterium
GCTTTTAGCGCGGTTGGCGGATTCGGCGGCTAATGCGGCTAATTGCAGGGCGGCTTCTGCTTGTTTGCGATCGGCAATTTCGGTTTGTGCTTGTTCAAATAGGGTCGATTGCTGAATGGCGATCGCCAACTGCACCCCCAACTGTTTCAGGCACTCTGCCTCAATTTTTTGCCAGGGACGCGGGCCCGTGCAATGGTGGGCAATTAACAACCCCCACAAGCTTTCGCCTTGCAAAATCGGCACTACCAGACTCGCTCTCACCTGCAACCGACTCAACAAACTCAAGTGGCATTCGGCGATGCCGGCATTGTAAACATCTTCTATGGCTCTAATTCTGCCGTCTTGGTAAAGAGTAACGTAGGTTTCTCCAAAACAAGGGTCGTAAATTTCCATTCCTAGAAGTTGTAGAAAATTTTCAGCTACCGACTCGACAGCGATAAACCCGATCCAATCCGGCTTGAATTGGTAGATAACAGTGCGGTCTACTTGCAAAAACTGCCGCACTTCTTCGACAGCTTTGGTGAGAATTTCTTCGAGATTGAGAGAAGAGCGAATGCGTTCCAGCATGGCTACTGCCAACTGTTCGCGCTTTAATTGCTGGTGCAAAAGTGCTTCGGATTCTTTGCGTTTTGTGATGTCGGTAATCACTGCAATTAAGCCGATAGAATGGCAATTTTTATCTTTAATAGTGTCGGCTCGCACCAGGGCGGTAACAGCTTCGCCGCTCTTAGTTCGCAGCGCAATTTCGCCGCACCAAGAGCGACCTTGGCGAAGGTTTTTATAAATTTGTTTGTAACTTTGAGGCCGGACGTAAAGGCCGGCGCGATCGCCGAGATTCTTGAGTTCTTCCACGCTGTAGCCGTAACGCTGAATAAAGGCTTGATTGTGGTAAAGAGACCGCCCTTTCAAGTCGGCGATCGCGATCGCGTCGCTGGTACTTTCGACGGCTTGAGTGACTTGCAGCAAAGCTAATTCTGCTTGTTTGCGATCGCTAATATCCGTCATCGAACCCACCATCCGCAGGGCGTTTCCGGCTTCGTCCCACACTGCTTGAGCGCGGGCTAACACCCACTTGTAGCTGCCGTCTTTGCACTGCAAGCGGTATTCGGCGGCGTAATTGGGGGTTTGGCGATCGAGATAATCTTGGATCGCTGCTTGCACTCGATCGCGATCGTCTGCATGGATGCGATCGATCCATTCGCTGTTGCAACTGTCGATTTCGCCCTCTGCGTAACCGATAATTTCTTGCCAGCGGGCAGATCGAAAAGCTTCATCTGTTTGAAGATTCAGATCCCAAATTCCGTCTTGATTGCCTTTAAGAACTAACTGCCACCTTTCTTCACTTTTACGCAATTTTTCTTCGGCTTGTTTGCGCTGAATGTGAGAAGCTAACTGAGTCGCTACCGCCTTGACCAACTCTACTATGCGCGGTTCGATAATCGAGCGAGAACGCTTGCAAAATAGTAAAACTGCCAGCACCTGAGATTGAGCGCGAATCGGCACTCCGAAACAAGCTTTCAATCCGATTTCTGCCGCCATTTGCGATCGGGCAAACAATGAATTATTGACTACAGAAATATCTTCCATCCATTCTACATTTTGGGTTGACCAAATCCGTCCCGGCACTCCCACTCCGGGGGCGAATCTAATTTTCTTACTTTCGCGGCCGAATTTATCTAAATCGCGATCGCTAGCATACCAAGTTTTGCTGTGTTCCAAAACATTAGTATTAGCCGCAGGTATCCAAGCTTCCGCAAAATTCCAGCCGATCGCATTGCACAACAACCGCAAAATATCCGGGAGAGCGCTGTGAAAATCTGCCGACTTACTAATTGCTTGAGTTGCCGCCAACAACAGCTTAATTTCATCTTCTGCTTGCTTGTTTTCAGTAATATCAGTTCCCGTACCGAGAATTTGTTTTAACTTACCCTCTGCAGTTTTAGCAAATACAGTATCTCGGCTGACAATCCAGCGCCAAGAACCATCCTTGTGCCTGACGCGGTATTCAATTTCAAATATATCCCCTTCCATGCCCGTTTCGACTTGCTGTAAATAATCAGGCATTTTGATAGCATCTTCCGCGTGGATTAAACTTGACAGCATCCACGGCCCGATCGCCAAAATCTCATCTACCGTATAGCCTAGAACGTGGTAAATAGAAGCATTCGCATAGATATTTTTTTGTTCTATTAAGTCGCAAACATACAAAATATTAGGACTTGCCTCAGCAATTCGAGCACCGAACCGCTTGCTATCCTGCAACTCTGCTTCTGCTTTCTTTCTTGCAGCAATATCGCGAACAAGGCAAATTAATTCGCCGTCGGGGAGGATTGTCAGAGAGAGTTCTTGAGGGAATTGAGAGCCGTCTCGGCGGCAGCCTACTGCTTCAGTGCTGACATAACCTTGTTGTGCTAAAATCGGCATAATTTCCCGCTCGAACCTGGCAAGTTCTGCACCTTCATAAAAGATTTTCCAACTTTTGCCCAACATTTCTGCGACGGAATTGTAACCGTAGATTTTGAGTTTAGCTGCGTTGGCATAAATCACCTCTCCGCTGGCATTAACAATGCCAATGCCTTCGGAAGCCGCTTCCATTGCTGCGGCTTGTCGCTGGAGTTTTGACTCGAAACGTTTGCGGCTGGTGATGTCGCGGACGATCGCGATAATTTCGTCATCCGTGCAGAAGACAATTCTCGCTTCAAAATGGCACAGTGCATCCTGAAGTGGCAGTTGATATTCTAGAACTTGAATCTCGCCTGTGTCGAGGGCTTGTTGATTAGCGGACAAGATTTTTTCAGCAAAAGCAGACGGCAATATGTCTTGTGCTTTTTGGCCAATAAATATGTTTTCCGGTACTAGAGTCTGGAGGTTTTTTGCGGGTTTAAAGTCTACCAAAGTACCGTCGGCGCGACAGCGGAAAATCATGTCGGGTATCGCGTTTAAAAGAGCGCGGTTGGTGGCTTCGCTATTGCGTAATTCAGCTTCAGCTTGTTTGCTCAATGTCACGTCGCGGCCCCCTGAATAAATTAAACCTTCTTCGGCAAAGGGCGATGCCGTCCACGACAGCCATTTATAACTACCATCACGGCAAATATAGCGGTTTTCTAAGTTAATAACGGGGTTGCCGTTTTTTAGTGTTTCTACTGCAGCTCTAGTTATTGCTAAGTCTTCGGGATGCAAGAATTCTAGAAAAGGTTTGGCCAGAAGTTCGGCTAGGCTGTAACCTAATAGATTTGACCAAGCGGGGTTTAAGCGTTTGAAATAGCCGTCAAAACCTGCAATGCAAAGTAAATCTAGGGAAATATTAAAGAAGCGATCGCGCTCTTGTTGGGTTTGTTTTAATTCAGTGATATCCATCACCAAACCGTCCCAAATTATATCGCCGTTGGCTTGTTTTTCAGGTCTCGCAGCGCCTTGCAGCCATTTCACTCGTTCTCCCACAACTTGCCGCCACTGGTGTTGCCAAGCTTGCTGGGTTGCCGCTGAAGTTGCGATCGATCGCTGCAAGTCGGAGATGTCCTCGGGATAGACTGTTGCAAAAGCCAAATCTGCATTTTCTTCGATTTCTTCCGGTCTTAAATTGTAGAGTTGCCTGCTGCCAGAAGAAACATAGGTAAAAAATGTTTTTCCCTCAACAGATAGCCGAAATTGATAAATCATTCCCGGCACGTTGGCGGCCATTTTTTGAAATCGAGCTTCGCTTTCCTGCAGCGCTATTTGCTGGCGCTTGTACTCTGTCACATCTCGCATTGTTCCGACCAACATTTTAGTACCGTCGGCTTTATTGAAAACTGTCTTTTTTGTAGATATAATCCGCTTTTTGCCTGCGGAATCAGTAAAGGTTTCTTCTGTTTCTTGAGGCAGGCTTCTTTGAAACACTTCCCGGTCTTGCTGCTCAAAAAAATCGGCTTGTGCTGCGGGTAAAAACTCGTATCCAGACTTCCCAATCAGTTCCGATCGCCCTTTGCCCATCAACTCGCAAAAAGCGTCGTTTAATACAACCCACCTGTGCTGCTCGTCTTTGACAAAAATTGGATCTGGAGTAGCATCGATCGTGTGATTCAAAAACTCTTTTGATGCTTTTAGTTCATCTTCGTAGCGGTAGCGATCGCTCACGTCCAAAATTACTTTAATCATCCGGTCTATCGATCCGTCCCGGCCGCGAATACAGCGCAGCGAAACTCTAGTATAAACAATTTTTCCGTCTTTTTTGCGCCACCTTTTATCTAAAACATAGCCTTCACTTTCCCCAGCTAAAATTTTCTTTAACTGCTCTAAACTGGCAGGCAAATCTTCAGGAAAACTCCAATTTTCCCAATTTCCCTGCAGAAGTTCTTGGCGGTTGTATCCCAGCAAATCGCACAAAGCATCGTTGACTTCCAACCACTCGCATTTTGCGACTAGATCGGGGGAAATTGGAGGAGCAATAATCGCAATTCCGACGAGGGAATTTTCGACTACCGAGCGATATTTTTCTTCGCTTTTTTGCAAAGCTTCTTGGTTGTGCTGCCGCTCGACTGCGTAGCGGAGCGATCGCACTAACACTTCGCTGTCAATTTTTCGCTTGACTAAATAATCCTGAGCTCCGGCTTGGATTGACTGCACGGCGAGTTCTTCATCGTTGCGAGCAGTCAATACTACGATCGGAGTATTGAGGCTGTATTGTTGTATCTTGAAAATTGTACTTAAATTTTGGCTGTCGGGGAGAGAAAGGTCTAGTAAAATCACATCAAAATTTTCGTTGCTCAATAGTTCCTGTGCTTTGCTGAGACGATCCGTACAGCTTACTGACAGCCTTTGGGGTTCGGCTTTGCTGGCATTTGTTTCTAATAATAATTCTTCGATCAGCTCGGCTTCGGCTTGATTATCTTCGACCAAGAGAACTTTAAAGCCGTTTTGCTTTGCGGTTGAGCTCAAAACTGATATCATATACCTTGTTTTTTGTCATAAGGCAGTAGAGCTAACTATTATAGCATATAAATAATTGAATGCCCAAAAATACCGCTGCTCAAAGTTTAAAAACTTCTGGTTTAACTACAGCCTTTCGAGGGTAATATGAGTTACGGCTCGCCGGGAAAAAGGTAATTGAGCCTCGAAAAAAAGCTCGCGGTTTACAATTTTTATTACCCATTACCCATTACAAAGGCTATACAATAGAATTGAGTTGCATAAATATTCCAATACGGTTCACTTAAGACAGATCTCCCTGGCATACCCCTTAAAAAGGGGAGTAGGGGGTGGGACAAGAATGCCCTCAAAGTCCCCCGACTATCCGGGGGATGCGAGGGGGATCTCCGGGGCATAAATATGTTAAGTGAACCGTATTGATAAATATTCGATCGCTCCGTTAACCACAAATTTCAAACAAAGCGACACAGAGCGACGCAGATGCATTCAATAATTGAAAGCGGTTGAATGCAACTCAAGTCTAATGCTTTAAAATGACTGTGTTTGCGCTCCGAGTAGGTTAAGCCAATCAGGAATAAAACTTTTGCGGTTTTGAGAAGCTCGGTTTGTTCAATAAATAAAGCTGCGTGGTGTTGTGTTTTTTGGGCGATCGCCCCAGCAACCGATTCTTTCTTGCCCGTAGATTCGGCTACAAACACAATCCCAGCCCTGTCCCCGCACCACAGCGCGGTCAGCGCCAAAAAAGCCGTGGCAACTATCTTAGATATTCATCTGTTCGCCAGTTTTTTTTTTATAATAGCTTACATAAACTCCCCACTGCCATTTCTTAACTTTTTGCAATGAAAGAATTTTTTTCTACCAGTCTTGCTATTTAGCAAAAAAGTGATATTATTGAAATAGAGGCAATCAAAAACTCTGCTGGAGAGAGCCTATGAGAAAACTGGATAAGCTTCGTAAAAAAACGACCTTTAAAAGTTGACATCTTTTTGTTGATCGTCCTTTTGTCCGGCCAAAAAACGATACACAACTTGAAGGCAGAAGTCGCGATTTGTGCAAAAATTTAGACGATAGTTTAAGCTGCCCGATTCATCAGCGGTGGAGTAAATCTCAAATTAATTGTTCAATATACCTCTTGCATAATTCCTCGATCGATACATAAACCCCAGATAAAAGGCAGATCGACAGGGAGCATCTCAGTTTTGCATTTGTAGTGCGAGCGTCCCGCTCGCGTATTGTAAAATACGCGAGCGAGGACGCTCGCACTGTAAAAAAAATGCTTTTTGTAAAACTGAGATGCTCCCGATCGACACAGATAGACGCAGACTATTTCA
>JBBSNU010000320.1:0-6236 GCA_038260455.1 Chroococcales cyanobacterium
ACGCTCGCACTATAATAAAAAAATGCTTTTTGCAAAACTGAGATGCTTCCGATATTATCAAACAGGTTCGTAGTGAGGACTTCAGTCCTTCTTGAATGCGGACTTAAGTCCGCACTACAAACCAATTATCAAACAGGTTCGTAGTGAGGACTTTAGTCCTTCTTGAATGCGGACTTAAGTCCGCACTACAAACCAATTATCAAACAGGTTCATAGTGAGGACTTCAGTCCTTCTTGAATGCGGACTCAAGTCCGCACTACGAACCCGATTAATTTAAATGGGCGAGAGTTTAATCCGCACACACCCAACAAATTAAGCGGTGAAGTATTTAGCCGCTGGGTGATAGGTGATAATTGCCGTAGTAGATTGTTCTGGATAAAGCTGTTCGCTTTCATCCATGTGCAAGTTTATACGATCGCACTTCAACAACTCTAACTGCTTGTACTGATCCGCCATATTCGGACAAGCCGGGTAGCCGAAACTGTACCGCGAACCGCGATATCTCTGCGCTAGCATATTGCGAATATTGTCCGGTTCCTCGCTACCAAAGCCCAATTCCCGGCGAATCCGCGCGTGAGTCCATTCTGCTACTGCTTCCGCTATCTGTACCGCCAATCCGTGGAAGTAGAGATAGTCAGTATATTGATTGTTAGCAAAGAGCTTTTGCGCGTACTCCGTCGCAACTTCTCCCACTGTCGCTACTTGCATCGGAAATACATCGATTTTACCCGATTCTTTCGGCGCGAAAAAGTCGGCAATGCACAGCCGGCGCGCCGATTTTTGCCGGGGAAATGTCAATGTCGCAGCGGGTGTCGATAAATCTTGCCCATTACTCATAATTTCTGGGTTGTATAGATGCAAGGAATTATCCTCAGCTTGACAGGGAAAATATCCGTAAATTGCTTGCGGATGCAGTAACTTTTCGGTGATGATTTTGTGTTTCCATTCTTCCAATATCGGATAAACTTTCTCAGCCAAGAAAGCATCGTATTCTTCCCGCGATTGGTCTTTTGGCTTGCGGAATTGCCACTGTCCCGCAACTAATGCTTGCAAATCCAAGTGCCAGAAAAGCTCTTCAAAGGGGATTTCTTCTGGCGACAATAGTTTTGTTCCCCAAAAAGGAGGATTCGGGCGATCGATATTTGCGTCAACTGCTTCGGATCGCCTGGTATCAATAATCACCGGAATGTCTTCTTTCTTAGCATCCTCAACCGCAGTCTCCGCCGAAGTTTTAGCTTCTTTAACAGCCACCTTCTCACTCCCTACTTCATCCAAGAATCCTTGCAAATCTTCCCAGTTACCAGACGATTTGGCTGGCATGAGTTTCTCCATAAAGTGCAAGTCAGAAAACGCATCTTTGCCGTAAACAACTTTACCTTTGTAAGTATTTTGGCAGTCTTCATGGACAAACTTGGGAGTCAAAGCTGCACCGCCCAAAATCACCGGAACGGTAATTCCTCTCTGGTTGAATACTTCCAGATTTTCCTTCATAAATGCGGTGGATTTTACCAGCAAGCCACTCATGGCAATACAATCTGCTTTGTGCTTTTCGTAGGCTTCGATGATATTGTCAACTGGCTGTTTAATTCCCAAGTTAATCACTCGGTAGCCGTTGTTTGATAGGATAATATCAACCAAGTTTTTGCCGATGTCGTGAACATCGCCTTTGACAGTCGCGATGAGGAATGTGCCTTTGGCATTATCCCCGGATTCTGACTTTTCCATGTACGGTTCTAAATAGGCAACGGCCGCTTTCATGGTTTCTGCTGACTGCAATACAAACGGTAGCTGCATTTGTCCCGAACCGAACAATTCTCCTACTACTTTCATCCCGTCTAGCAAGAAGGTATTGATGATTTGCAGGGGCGGATAGCTTTCTAATGCTTTGGCAAGTTGGATGTCAAGTCCAATTCTTTCGCCGTCGATGATGTGCTGCTTGAGGCGTTCTTCGACCGGGAGGTTTGCGTCTTCTGTCCGATCGCGCTTGGTAGTTTTGCCAGCAAACACCGTTGTTAGGTCGCCCAAGGGGTCGTAAACGCAAATTTCGCCGTCAAACTCCCGTTCGTCGTAGATCAGCTTACGGCAGATTTCCTGGTGTTTGGGGTCGATTTTGGCGATCGGCAAAATCTTATTAGCGCTAATAATTGCTGAGTCCATCCCCGCCTGCATCGCTTCGTGCAAAAACATGGAATTCAAAACTTGTCGCGCCGCCGGATTCAAGCCAAAGGAAATATTAGAAACTCCCAAAATTACGTGACATCCGGGCAATTCTTGGCGAATGCGGCGGATCGATTCGATCGTAGCTTTGCCGTTTTTTCGGTCTTCCTCAATCCCGGTAGAAATTGGCAAAGCCAGGGTGTCAAAAAAGATTTCCGGGGCGGGAATTCCGTGGGCGACGGCGGCGTTATATGCGCGTTGGGCGATCGCAAATTTTTGGTCAGCAGTACGCGCCATCCCATCTTCATCAATCGTCCCGATCACAATCGCCGCGCCGTATTTCTTCGCCAAATCCAAAACTTGATAAAAACGCGGTTCTCCGTCTTCATAGTTAGTAGAATTCAGCAAACATTTGCCGCCCGCAACTTTTAAGCCGGCTTCCATCTTTTCCCACTCGGTGGAATCCAACATTAAAGGCAGAGTTGCATTAGTCACAACGCGGGAAACTAACTCTTTCATATCGCGCACGCCGTCGCGCCCGACATAATCAACGTTGACATCGAGAATGTGCGCGCCTTCTCGCACTTGTTCCCTAGCCATTGCTACTAAACCGTCCCAATCTTCGGCATTCAGCAAATCGCGGCATTTTTTAGAACCGCTGGCGTTGAGTTTTTCGCCGACAATTAAGAAAGAATTTTCTTGTTCGTAGGGTTGGGCGCTATAAATTGAGGCGGCGGCCGGTTCCCAAGTAATTTCGCGAATTTTGGGTGTGAGAGTTTCGCCAATTTCTGATAGTTGTTGGATGTGATCGTAGCGGGTTCCGCAGCAGCCGCCGATGACTTGCACGCCTAGGTCTTCAACGAAGCGCATCAAGGCCATTTTTAATTCTATTGGCGTGAGTTTGTAGTGCGCGTGGCCGCCAATGTTTTCGGGTAAACCAGCGTTGGGAATGCAGGAAACGACGAAGGGCGAATGTTCAGATAGGTATTTGATGTGTTCGGCCATGCGATCGGGCCCGGTGGCGCAGTTGAGGCCTAAAATATCTATGGGATAGGGCTGCAAAATGGCGAGGGCGGCGCTGATGTCGGAACCGACTAACATCGTGCCGGTGGCTTCCATTGTGATTGACACCATTAATGGAATTCGTGCGCCTTTTTTCTTAAATACTTCTTCAATAGCATTTAATGCTGATTTAATTTGCAGCACATCTTGACAAGTTTCGACAAGAAATAAGTCAACGCCACCGTCATAAAGTCCTTCTGCTTGTTCGGCAAAAGCGGCGGTTAGCGTGTCGAAATCGATGTGTCCTAAAGTTGGCAATTTGGTGCCTGGCCCGATCGATCCTGCGACAAATCTCGGTTTTTCTGGCGTGTCAAATTCGGCGGCGATTCCCTTGGCGAGTTCGGCGGCAACTTTGTTGAGCTCATAGGCTTTGTCTGCCAAATCGTACTCGGCGAGCACGATGGAAGCCGCCCCAAAGGTGTCTGTTTCGATGACATCGGCCCCTGCTTCGAGGAAACCTCGGTGGACTGTGGCGACGGCTTCTGGCTTGGTGTGCACGAGATATTCGTTGCAGCCTTCGTATTCTTTGCCGCCGAAGTCTTCTGCGGTGAGGTTTTGGACTTGCAGGTTGGTTCCCATTGCGCCGTCGAAGACGATGACGGGGCGCGAGGGGTGGTGGAGTCGATCGAGAAATCTGCTATTCATCGGCGGTAAAAAGACGTAGGTGCTATATATTTACATTTTTATCCATTGTGCAATATTCTCAACAATTATGCGTATCTTGGGGAACGGCTGATGACTGAAGGATTTAATGTTAGTGACAATAGTTCGATCGCACCTGTAATTTTACCTATCGCCCTAGATAATTGTCAAAATTCGGCGGCGGGCGACGCTGCGGCGGGAAAACTGGCCAGTAGCGAGGGTTTTTTTCGCTTAACTGTTGAGGATTTTTGCGAAAACGCGATCGAGATAATTAAACAAGTCATGCAAAAGGGCGATCGAATTATCTTACAGCAAGCCGGGGAAGACATCGCCGCCATAGTTTTGGAAGAAGAGTTTCACAAGCTAGATTATCTGATGGCAGAACTCAAACCGTCACAATTCTTTCCTGACGAAGAAGAATATTATGAAGATGAGGGAGGAATCCACTGCATTTACCCGGACCAACTTTTAGAAGACTTTGATAATATCTTAGCAGATGTCAAGGAATTTGACGAATTGTTTGGTTTGCTGCCAACGGAGGAAATGGGAGAGAATATTGATATTTTCATATCTGTAGTTATTCTGATGTCTGTCGATAGATTTTGGGTGCCAGAGTATCTAATCGCTGAAAAAGCCCGAATGAAAATGTTAGGATAAGTAGTTATTGCAAAAAAAACCATATTATATTGTATTGTAGGGGCGGGTTTAGCTAAAAAATTCTGATGAAAGCGAGTTTATGAAGGCAAAACCCGCCCTCCCCATCTAATGTTTATTTGTACCCACCTACTTAATAGTATTTTACGTTGTTCGCATTTAATCGCAAAACCAATACAGAGGACTCGCAACATGAACGCGCCAACAATAACTCCGTCTCCTCCCGCACCAGAGCAAATTATCCGAGAGTCAAAAGTTGTTTTAAAAGGCGTTAGTTGGCAAACTTTTCAAGCATTGCTGGCTGATGTCGGAGACGATCGCGCGTGGAGAATTGCCTATGACAATGGAGTATTAGAAATCAGAATACCGTACCAAGAACACGAACAACCTATAATCATGCTAGCGTACTTCGTGACCGCCCTAGCAGATGAGTTAGAAATTGAGGCAATGCAGCTTGGTGCGCTGTTGCTGGAAAGGGAAGATTTGCAGCGCGCGATCGAACCTGATACCTGTTTCTACATCCAGAATGAAGCTTTAGTCAGAAGCAGAATTATTGATTTGGAAACTGATCCACCACCAGATTTAGCTGTAGAGTCCGACTACACAAATTCTTCTCTGAATAAGTTCGCAATTTATGCCGCTTTGGGAGTTCCAGAAATTTGGAGATATCGCCGCCAAACTCTAGAAGTTTATCAACTTGTAGATGGCAAATACGAGAGTGTTGCTCAAAGTATAGCTTTTCCCTTTTTGCCGATCGCAGAAATACCCGAATTTATCGAACAAAGCAGGGCGATCGGACAAAGATCAGCCGTGCGTCTATTTCGGACAAGAATCAGAGAAATTTTGCAAAATCCCAACCCATAATAAACTATAAAAGGTTCGTAGTGTGGACTTTAGTCCGCATTTAAGAAGGACTGAAGTCCTCACTACGAACCTTTGAGCCTTAAAAAATATTAAAATCTTTGATTATTTCTTTCTCGTCTTTCTCTGTGAACCCCTTTTCGGCAATTGTTTAATTTCACTGTCACCTCCTGCAACTTCTAATGTAGCGTCTACTTCTTCTATAATTTCTAAATCAACAACTTCAACACCGTCCCCGCTGATTGCTTCCGCATTTTCAACCTCCTCCAAATCCTGCTGATTTTCGATTAAATGCACCTCTAACCCAGAATCTATAATCGGCAAATCATCAATTTCTTGACTAATTTCAGCTTCTCCACTTCCCTCCTCAATTCCCACCTGCGGTAAATTTTCCTGGCTAGCTAGATTAATTTGAGTTTCTCTAATTTCCTTCTCTACAAGCTGCGCCGATAACTGCTGATTTTCCCTTAACAACTGTTCAATTTTAGTCGCTTGAATTCTAAGCTGTTCATTCAAAAGACGAATTTCTCGGTTTTGCTGCTGAATCATATTTTCACCATCAGTAATAGTGCGATTCCTCTCTAAGATCACCTCATTTCTAGTTTCTAATTCCAAAGCGCTCATAGCCGCTTTAATCACATTATAAAAATGCGGCTTAGAAACATCAATTTGTTTAGCATTATGGCGACTTTTCCCCAAAAGCCCAATCTTTTCGCCTTGCTTAACAGCTAACACAAAACCTTGATGATTTTTAATTTTTAATTCTTTGACAAAATCAACTTGAACTAAACTACAAATATATTTGTGACAGTCATAATAAAATTCTGCTTTCATAAAAAAGCACCCCTTTCTGCTACAGT
>JBBSNU010000321.1:0-6216 GCA_038260455.1 Chroococcales cyanobacterium
AAATGTTCGGGGAGGTTAAGGCATTTTTAGATGCGAGGAAAAACTGAAGTCCCAGTCATGAAAGATGCGGACGGTCGTCCTCACTAAGAACCTGGGGTTTGTAATTAGGAATGAAGTCCTAGTCATGAAAGATGCGGACGGTCGTCCTCACTACGAACCTATTTTATTTTATTCGTCATTGAGAAACCCGGTATTTTCTGCGATACCGGGTTTCTTTAGTGTTAGATTTTCTTGGCAAATCCAGTCGCCAATCAGAGATTATTTTTTGATTTTCTGGGTTTTGGCGTGATGTTCTAGGCGAGCGAAAACGTTGTAGGCGTCGGGGCCCGGATTGCCGTGTTCGACAGCGCCGTCGATGGGGCCGTCGATGGCTTTCCAAGCTGGAATTCCACCTTTTAGTTCGGCTACTTTTCTAAAGCCGGCCGCGCGGAGAAGATTGGCGGCTTCTGCTGTTTGTTCGTCGCTTTCGCCGTAGATGTAGATGTCGCGAACTAATTCTATGCTGGATTTGGCGCGCTCTACTAATTCGTCCATTGGCATCGGTACTGCGCCAGTAATTCGACTTTTGTTGAAGCTTTCAAAATCGCGCGCGTCGATGATTGTGAGTCCTGGTTCGCCCCAATCTAAACGGGCTTTGAGGTCGTGGCTGGATGCTTGGGCTCTTAAAGCGGGAGGGGTGGGAGTAATGTCGGGAAGTTTTTCTTTGATGTCGGCAATTTTGTCGGGAATAGTTTTCATAGGAAAAAAGTTGTTCAATGTTTTGATTGCAATTGCAATTTAACAAGATGTGTAAGTTGAATTCGTCTTTCTAAAGACATAATGAGGTATTGAACTAAAGTCGCAGTTAAGCTGGATTCCGGGTGGTTGACTAAGGTTGGGATCGCTATATTTGTTGAGGTTGCTAAGCTGTTTCGGACTCTGATGCGGATTGTTTTGATTGAAATGTACGATCGATCTTATTGACTGCGGATATTTTGAAGGGCGAGAAATTATCCAACATTTCATTATATCAATTAACAAGTTTTTAGTCAACACTCATATTTTGGGCGATCGAATTTTACTGTCGGGATGGGTGATAAAATTCTTTAAAAATGAAATCTGCATAAGTTATTCGCAGCTTTCCCCGGGGGGAGCATCTCCTGCATTGCGAAAAGCATTTTTTTACAGGGCGCGCGATAGCTCGCGTACTTCGCAAGTGCGCGCGAGCTCGCGAGGACACTACAAATGCAAAGCACAGATGCAGCTTTCCCAGGCCTGCTTGCGGAAAAGTTTAAATATTTCTCAGCGTGTTTTCTGGTAAAATTTGATACTAACAATAAGTATTTGAAGGTATGAATATGTCTGAGAACAATGAAATTGCGGTGCCTAAAACTTTGACACCCCAAGAGCAAGCGCTTTGGGATGCGAAGGCGAAAGTTCGAGTGTTGCTGAATTTGTGGGATTTGGGCGGCGGTCAGATTCCGGTTAAAAAGGGCGATTTGACTAAGCGGATTGTTCGCACTAATGAGACGAGTCAGAAATATCTGGGAGTGCTCGCGGAGTTGCAGGAAGCTGGGGCGATTGAGTATTCGCTGGTAAATCGGGTGACGCGGTTGGAGTTGAGCGCGAAGGGTAAAGAGGTTTTGGCGGATGGCCTGAAAAGTGCTGATTCTCTGTTTGAGTTTGATGGTTCTCAAATTGGTACTCGGCTGGGAAATGCTTTGCTGAAGTGGATTCGGCATCAGGATGGTGCGGCGGGTGTTGCTGTGGAGACGGGTAAGAAGGCTGGAGGGGCGATCGCATCATACAACGATTTTAAGGCTGTGGCGATCGATGTGTACGATCGGCTGAACCGGGATTATAACTTAGACGATTTAGTGCCGATTTATCGGATGCGGCGAGAAATTGGCGAAAAAGTCAGCCGTTCTCAGTTTAACGAATGGCTGTTGGAAATGCAGGCTAATGATATTTTTCAACTTATGGCAGGAGAAATGCGAGACATCACCCCAGATAAACGTGAAGACTCAATCATCATTCCTGGCGGTACATTGCGTTACTATGCCAAGCGTTTGAATCCATAAAATTGTTCTCAATTTTTTTCTAGTTCGTTACCTCACCTCACACCTAATAACCATGAATAATCTACCAGTTTCTCCGATAGAAGCCATCAATGCTGCGATTCAAAATCACAATCCCTTTAGTAAATCTGGAATTGTTAAAGAACAGGCTATTTGGACAAAAGGTTTCCCCGATCTTCCTACTCTAAATGCTCACGCTTCCGATGCAATTTTTCAGGCTGTTGAAAAAGTACGGACAATTCAATCTAGTCAAGAAAAGGTGACTTCACTGGTATTAACGGCTTCAATGGGAGTCGGGAAAAGCCACGTTTTGAGTCGTGTTCGCCACAGACTAGAAAGCACTGGTAGTGCTTTGTTTGTTTATGCCAGTGTTAATAATTACACCGACTTGAACTTGACAAAATATCAATTTCAGCAAACTTTAGCTGACAGTTTAAGTCGCGTAGGTAGGCAAGGTGTCATGCAGTGGCAGGAAATAGCGGCAGCAATGGCAAACGAATGTTTCAAAGCGAGGAATCCTGCTGCACCGAATCTTTCTCCTCAAAAACTACTCGATCAAATTGATGAAGTCTGTGCTAGTTGGGCGACTAAAAATAAGAATTACATGAAAGCCCTAACAAAGCAATTTCTCAAAACTAGATCAAATGTAGACCCTTATATTGTTCGCTCTGTTATGTGGACATTATCAGAAGTTGAAACACCTTTTGCTATCAAATGGTTATCTGGTGAAGAGTTAGATAAATCTAAAGCTGAGGAACTAGGATTGCCAACTAATTCCGGCAAGACTAATCAGGGCAGAGAGGCAGAAGCTCTTAATAATATCCAGCAAATTTTAAATTTGGTGAGTTACTACAGTCCTATAATCATTTGTTTTGATGAAATAGATGTAGATAGCAATTGTAGAGATGATGGATTCACAACCCCGCAGGTAATTGCCGATCTCGTTAAGCGTTTGTACGATACTCTCGAACAATCAGAACTCAGTCAAGGTTTGGTTATTATCACAGTAATGTCACCCGATACTTGGAAAATAGTTAATATGATGCCTGCTGGCATACTCGATCGAGTTTCAACATACACACAGCGAAAACCCATCGAGTTAAAATACTTGAATGGCGATTCCTTAGTAGATTTAGTCAAGTTATGGTTGGAAGATTTTTATAATGTCAGAAATTTAACCCCTCCTTATCCCCTCTACCCATTTGAGGAAAATCAACTGAGAGAATATGGGAAAAATAAGCCAACGGTACGGGAAGCTTTGACATGGTGTGCAGATAATTGTAAAGTTTTTATACCTCAAATATCTGAAGATCCAAAAGATGCTGTTAAGCGGTTTGAGTTGGCTTTAACCAAGGAACTTGATGCAGATATCCGAGAGGAGATGAAAGATAGTGTCACAATTGCTACTGCTATTTGCTTTGGCTTTTCAACCCTGATAGGTGAGACTATTGACAACGTAAAAATTAATAATATTATGACAGAGGTGAAACCAAAATTAGACAATGGGCGTTGGATTGATTTCAAGATAATTGGTGTCGAAAATGGACAAAAGATAAAGATTGGTGTTGCAGTCATTCAAACTTCTCAATCTGACTTAGTTGCTGGATTAAGGCGCTTAATTGACTATCAAAAATTTGATTTGACGCGGGGTTGTTTAGTCCGATCCCAATCAAAAATAGAGAAAATGAGCAAAAATTCTCAAGCCTACAAGCTACTAGAAAAACTCGTATCAGTAGAAAAAGGCGGTGAGATTGTGTATTTGATTGAAGAGCAAATAAAACCGCTGATGGCTCTTCGTGCTGTTTATGAAAAATGCACAGAGTATAATTTAACAGAAGAGGAGGTTTTGGATTTTATGTCTCAGAAGAAGCTCATTTTTGATAATCTTTTACTGCGAGAAATTTTGAGCGATCCGTCCAATCAAATGCCTGTAGTCGATGATGAAGATGAACTCGACCTTTTAGCAGACATTTTTAACCATTCCAACAGTGATGATACAGATGGTGGTGATCTAAGCGGCTCATTTAGTTAAGTATGAACCAATCAATTTTACTTCAAACAGCGCTGGCTTTACCAGTTCCAGATATCGAAGCTTTAATCCAAGGACAATCTATCGCAGCTATACCTCGGATGTTCCTGAATCCGGGGCGAACATTTGCCCTCTATCCGGCCGATATCTCGATTAATTTGCTACCTCACGAACAACATTATCGCTCAAGTTTTTTGCCTGTTGCTCAAAACGCACTTGCTCAGTTAAATTCTGAGAAAGTTTTCATTAAAGCTTGGGCTAGATGTGAATTATGCCAAATACTAAACGATCCTGAATCATTAGAGGTTTTGTCGCAGTTAACAGTCTGGACAACAGAGGCATTACAGCAAACTCTCCTAGAAAAACCTTATCTTTTTATAGCTCATCTTCGCGTTTATCTGCTACCTCAGCCTCTTGAAATGCCAGTGCATCCCAGCGGTAATTTTGTATCTTTGCCAAAATCCCAAAATGTTACTGATTCAACGCCAGTGTTGAGCGAGTCTATCTTTACCAAACGCCGCCAACAACTGGAAAAACTAGAACCTCCCGAACATCCAGAATTGGAAGAGTTGCAAAGTGCATTAGTCCATTTATCTACAACCAACCCAAAAGCCAAACAACTAGATGAAGAAATCAAAATCTTTCTAGGTTGGAGTAGCGATAAGCCTGTAAAACCAATCAAACCGGATTTAGCTTGGATAAATACCATAGCAGCTTTGGGAAATCGCAGTAAACAACTAGATACAGACAAAAGCAACTATCAAGCAGGAACAGACTTTGAAATTGTAGTGCGCGATAGCCTTGAGTTTTTGGGATTTACCATAGATTATGCTCACAAAGGTGGTGCTGGTGGCTTAGATTTATTATGCTCAAAACCTTACCCCTTAGTTGGCGAGTGCAAAGCAGGTAAAAAAATCCCTAATCATACAGCAGTTCAATTGCTGAATTTAGGAACGCTACGGCTCAAAGATGCAGAAATGCTCAAAAAAGCAACTAAATTGATTATTGGCCCTGGCGTTCCAACTACTCAACTTATGGATGCAGCAAAATTACACGGTATGGCAATTATGAACCCTGAAACGCTGGAAAAACTGGTTAAACTTCAAAGCAACTATCCTAATTCGGTGGATTTATTTAAACTGAAAGAATACTTAAAACCGGGACAATCTGATGATGAAGTTGCTAAATATATTGAGGAAGTTGAACAAGAAATTAAAGTGCGATCGCACGTTCTGGATATTTTGAAAAAGTATCACGAAAATTCTGGTTTTGAACGAGCAAGTGTGGATGTTCTTAGCGGCGCGTATTCAATGTCTAACCCACCGCAGAAGTTGTCCCGCGAAGAGTTGCACGAAATGTTAGTAGAACTTTCTTCACCGCTGACAGGTTATGCAGGGCGAATTAAAGGCGAGAATTTAGGGTGCGATCGCTTTTATTTCCTGCGCGATTTGCTATTAGATGATTTAGATACGTGAAAAGCGATTTCCTACCCTTCGGGAATCTATGCGGGGAAAGGGATAGCTTCGCCGCGCGTACTTCACCCAATATCCTAAACAGAATCAGGATCTACGCCCAACTCCCGCAACCTCGCCGCCAATCTTTCAGCCTTCTGCAATCGCGCTTGTTCTTCCTTAATCAACCCTTCCACCAATGGCGGACATAATATTTCATTGACAGATAATCTTAGATTGGGAAATACTACAGATACCATTTCCTCACCGGGCAAATAATTTAGTTCTGTATAAATGTCATCACCTTCGAGAAATGCCATAACTCGCACCCGCTGTCTATTTTCGGCTGGATCGACAATCACGTATTCCAGCACATTAGCTAGTTCGTATTCTCCTCGTTTAGTTATATAATCTACCCGCCGATCTTGGCTGACTACTTCTATTACTAATAACGGCGTTTCATCAAAGTCAAGGATGCCGGAACCGGGTCTTGCTAAAGCTTGTTGCCACAAACTTTCTGTGCAAACAACTACATCTGGAATGCGAGATGTCGCATCTTCTGTTCTGACTCCTACAGAAGTTTTTACGACTAAATCGAGATTGTGTTCAGCTAGGTAACGCTGCAATTTGTAAACCCAAAATTCGCAGATGCTTGTGTGTAATGCGCTAGCCGTTGCCA
>JBBSNU010000322.1:0-6213 GCA_038260455.1 Chroococcales cyanobacterium
AAGCTGTTGTGCATTTAAATTGTAGATTTTGATGACAATCAAAAATCGTCAAATCCTCTCCCCCTCTCCCCTTCTCCCCCTCTCCCCCTCAATCGCCATACACAATCTATATGAGCAACAGCTTAGCAGTACGATCGCCAATATTCGGAAATGCGATCGCCCTTTTTGCGGAAAACCGAATCCCCCAGTTTCGGAAGCTGGAATATATTAAATACAGGTTGAGTCAAGTGTTTCTCAACCTCTAACAACGTAAGAGATTCGAGGTATCAATTATGGCACTTATTCGTTGGGAACCTTTGCGAGAAATGGACTCCTTGCAGCGAGAAATGAATCGGTTGTTTGATAGCTTGACACCAGCTACCGATCGCGCATCTAACGGCCTAGCTTTTGTACCCCCCGCCGAACTCAATGAAACTCCCGAAGCCATCCACCTTAAGTTAGAAATCCCTGGCATGGAAGCTAAGGATTTAGACGTACAAGTAACAGCAGAAGCGGTGGCTATTAGCGGCGAACGGCGATCGGAAACGGGAGCATCTCATTTTTGTAAAAAGCATTTTTTCTTATAGTGCGAGCGTCCCCGCTCGCGAGTTGTACAATACGCGATCGGGGACGCTCGCACTAATGCAAAACTGAGATGCTCCCTCGCAAACTAAGAGCGAAGATAAAGGTATAACCCGTTCATAGTTCCGCTACGGTTCCTTCCGTCGGGTGATTCCCCTACCCGCGCGAGTTCAAAATGACAGCGTAGAAGCTGAGTACAAAAATGGAGTTTTGCACCTGAATTTGCCCAAAGCGGAAGCGGAAAAGAACCGCGTAGTCAAAGTTGAACTCGGCTAATCAATAATTGTAGGCTAATTGCTGATAGGGCGTGCGGTGCGCGCCCTATTTGTTTTGACGGTGCGCGCTGCCGATTCTCCAATCGTGTTAAACTCAAATCAGCAATGGTTGGTGAGGAGACTGGCGTGCCGAGTCAGGGAGTTGGAGGACATGGAACCGCATCGGAATTTGGAGACTTAACAGGCATGACTCGCCAAGAAGTCGATGACTTTTTGTGCGGACTGGGTGCAGAAGCAAAGATTACTAGAGATGGCTATATTCAATATAAATTTCTTGATAAGTCAACAGTAATGATACGTCCTAACGGTGAAGCGATCAGAACGCCAGCGCCGAAATACGGTTCAGATGGCAGAAATATCAACAAAGGTTTGCGTCTCGATAGAGATGGTAGTTTATTGCGGACGCGAGATGAATTTGGTAATTTAATTCCTGATACTCACAATACGGGAGAAAAGTTAAATGAGTGATTGGAAAGACGACTATAACTTACTTGGCTTTGGTGGCTTGACCTCTTTAGTCACAAGTGTCAAGGTATCTTTGTGGGGAAGCGAAGTATTAATCGAATGTGTCTACAATCCTGAAGAAAGATTACCTTATACACTGGCATTCAAAGACTGCCGCGAGATCGGGTGGACTGTACACGATGAAGAGGAAGTCGGGGAACTGGAAGCTGAATTTTTTGGGATTTGTTTGGGCGAATCGTCTCATCGCAAGCCGGCTGTTTTGACTACAGACATTTTTGAAATTTCTATTCTATATGGCAGTTTTAGTATTCATAAGGGAGAGAATTTAAATTTGGAAATAACAGATTTAGAAACAAAGGTTTTGGTGTCATAACCGCCAGCAGTTTTGTAGAATTTTTAAATTACCTCGCGACTAAAGTACATATTAGTTAATAATATGATGCGTATAAAATAACCATTATGAGGTTCGTAGTGAGGACTTCAGTCCGCAAAAAAGATAGGACTGAAGTCCTCACTACAAACCTTTTCCAACCAGGTTCGTAGTGAGGACTTCAGTCCGCAAAAAAAGACAGAACACAAATTCCAGCACCTCAACGAATTACCAATTTTTTAGTAAAGACAGTAGGTATTGTTGCCCGCATCAGTTTACCATACTTAATAGAACATTTTTGCCAAACGAGGTAGAACAAAATGCCTGATATTGTTGATATTGCCGTAGGTGCGGGTTCCTTCCAAACCCTGGTAACAGCGGTGCAAGTAGCTAATTTAGTAGATGCGCTCAAAAGTCCGGGCCCTTTCACTGTCTTTGCACCCACTGACGATGCTTTTGCGAAATTGCCACCGGGAACTATCACCACGCTAGTGCAGAATGTCCCCCAATTGAGCAGAATTTTGATGTTTCACGTCGTCTCCGGCAAGTTTATGAAGGCTGATTTGGCAAAACTCGGTTTTGTTACTTCTTTAGAAGGTTCGCCGATTAAAATTGATTGTTCTGACGGTTTTGAAGTAAAAAACGCTACTGTTGTCGCGGCAGATATCGAAGCTGACAATGGTGTCATCCACGTTATTGATAACGTGATTTTAATGGGATAATTTCACCTTTCAACCTCGCTGCGGGAGCGAAGCAGGTGCATTGTACTGCCGCTTCGCTCCCGATCGCGCTTTTATTTTTTAGCGAATGAAGGTAATTTAAATCTAAAAAAGTTGTTTTTTCGGCGGATGTATTTTAAAATTATTGTTTAAAAAACTTTGAAAACCAATAATTATAAAAGAAATACGGAAAGCGGAAAACGAGCGATACTTCAGTCCGCTCGATGCAAGCGACACGAGGGAATGCGAGTCCCCTTCAATCTTCCCATTGATTTGCCGAGTGCTAAAAAATGCAACAATTTTGTCAATTTTGCCCCAGGATTGGTAAGATAAGAATATCGTGATGAGGTCGAAGTCATGCTAGTTTTTGAATTCAAGGCATACGGGAAAAAGCAGCAATTTGAAGCTGTCGATGAAGCCATTAAAACAGTGCAGTTCATCCGAAACAAAGCAATTCGTTTTTGGATGGAAAATGAAAAAATCAACAAATTTGACTTGAATAAGTATAGCGCTGTTTTGGCAAAAGAGTTTCCGTTTTGTGATGAATTGAATAGCATGGCTCGACAAGCAAGCGCAGAAAGAGCGTGGTCGGCAATTTCCCGGTTCTACGATAATTGTAGAAAGAAGACTCCAGGGAAAAAGGGATTTCCGCAGTTCCAAAAAGACAACCGCTCTGTCGAATACAAGAGCAGCGGGTGGAAATTAGCGACAGACCGGAAATCCATTACCTTTACCGACAAAAAAGGAATCGGGAAGCTGAAGCTGAAAGGGACGCGCGATTTGCATTTCTATCAGCCTACTCAAGTCAAACGAGTACGACTGATGAAACGAGCAGACTGGTACTACATTCAGCTCTGCATTCAAGTTGACCGCTCCGAGAATATTGAAGTCACCGGTAATGCTATTGGATTGGACGTGGGATTGAAAGAATTCTACACCGATTCTAATGGCATCGCAGTCGAAAATCCACGATTCCTTCGCAAGGGAGAGCGTAGATTGAAGAAAGCCCAGAGACGAGTTTCAAAACGAGTCAAGGGCTCACAGAATAGAGGAAAAGCTAGAGTGATTCTCGGAAAACGCCACCTCAAAATAAGTAGGCAACGTAAAGATTTTGCAGTTAAACTGGCAAGATGCGTCATCCAGTCCAACGACTGTGTAGCTTACGAAAACTTGAGGATTAAGAACATGGTGAAGAATCACTGTCTAGCGAAATCAATAAACGACGCATCTTGGTATATGTTCCGAGTTTGGATGGAATATTTCGGCAAAATATTTGGAAGAATTACGATTGCTGTAACAGCCAATGGGACAAGCCAAGAATGCTCTAGTTGCGGAACAATTGTTAAGAAAAGTCTATCAACGCGAACCCATGTTTGTCAGTGTGGATGCGTACTTGATAGAGATTGGAATGCAGCTAGGAATATCCTGAGTCGGGGATTGAGTACGGTAGGGCATACCGGAACTTGGGCTAACACCCGTAACGCTTGTGGAGAATTGACCGCTACTGATGTTGAAGTAATTCTGCACCAGCAAGTCGATTCTACGAATCAAGAATCGAGCGCGGCTTTAGCCCGCTTGAGTGTCAAAATATAAGGAAACCAGTGTAGTGAGCACTATGCAAATCCTAGCCGCCAGCCTCAAAGCACAAGTCCGCCAGCGTACCTTGGAACTGCAAGTTCTCAACGAACTTACCGTGAAAGTACAACTTGCCGAAGTTGTTGAGGAAATTTGGTCTGCGTGTATCGAACATATCGATCGCCTGATTCCTGGTGAGACGATCCTCTTCGTTGGCTTTCCTTCGGATCGCTTCGCTAACGCTAACGCACTTTTGACGCTACCGGACGATCGACTATACCTCCAACCACTGTCAAACCCCTTAACTGCTCGCACCACAGCCAAAATTCAAGCACGATTGCAAGCCGCCCGCGTTGAATGGCTCGCGGGAAATCGGGACTGGGCGTACAACATCGCTTTGCCACCAATCGCTCAGTTTAAGTCTGTTTTGATGGCACCAGTTAGCGAAGATGAAAGTCAAGAATTGTTGGGAGTATTGTTCATCGGTGCAGAGCAGGAAACTGCTTTTAATATCGAACAGCTTTGTTTACTCCAGACTGTCGCTCAAATTTGTGCAACATCTTTGATTAATTTAGCATCTAAAAAGCCGAATGTCAAGGAAAAAAATCAAGATAATTTTGCCGTCGGTGAGGAAACTAAAGAACTCGTATTGCGGGCTTTGACAGACTGTGCGCCGGACTTAGTTTTCGCCAAAGATAGAAATTTTATATACATTTTTGTCAATCAAAGTTGGGCGCAATATTTAGGAAAAAATGTTGAAGAAATTCTCGGAAAAGATGACATTGAATTAGGATTTTCAGCAGCAGCCGTATTTGGCGATCGCCACGGCATTGTGAGGGGCATCCGCGAGGACGATCGAGCTGGGCTCGCCGGGGAGACGGTTCGCAATCCCTACAAGGCGATCGTCTTTGCAGGTGGCAAACAGCACGTTTTTGACACGCAAAAACTGCCGCTGCGCGATGCGGAAGGCAATATATTTGGGGTTTTGGGTATTTATCGGGAAATTGCAGAATACTCCGCAGCAGATGAAGCCAGAAATCAAAGCCAAGCCAAACTGCAAAAAATTACTGCTAGCGTACCCGGTACGGTATATCAAATTGACTTGCTTCCAGACGGCTCAATGGCTTTCTCGTTTGTGAGCGCGGGCTGTCGAGAATTGTATGAAATAGAACCAGAGGCCGCTCAGCAGGATTTTAATGTAATTGTTGACATGATTCATCCCGAAGATCGAGATGATTTTGTCAACTCGGTGCAGATTTCTGCTGAAAGTTTGCAGCCTTGGCGGTGGGAAGGCAGAATTGTTACTCCGTCGGGAAAACTGAAATGGATGCAAGGAGCTTCCCAGCCGGAAATGCAAGAATCGGGGGAGATAGTTTACTACGGCTTGTTCACGGATATTAGCGATCGCAAACAAGCGGAATTAAAACTGCAACTTTATCAAGAAATATTTTTAAAGTCTAACGATGCGATCGCCATTTTAGACCCCCAAGGCTATTATTTAGAAACAAATCAAGCTCACACGGCTTTGCTGGGTTACACTTCATCGAAATTGTGGGGAAAAACCCCTGCAACTCACATGGGAGAAAAAGCCTTTGCGTCGGTGCTGCAAAGCTTAGCCGAAATAGGGAGTTATCGAGGCGAAATAACCTGTGTTAGGGCTTTACAAGCCGGAATCCTAGAGGTGGAACTTTCGGCTTTTGCGGTTCTCAATGATGCTGGGGATGTGGTTTGTTACGTCAGCGTCAAAAGAGATATCACCGAACGCAAGCGAGCTGAGGAAAAACTTAAACTTTATCGACAAATATTTTTAAACTCCAACGATGCGATCGTAATTATCGATGCTGACGGGTTTTTTCTCGAACAAAATCGCGCTCACCAATCGCTGCTAGAATACACAGACGCGGAATTAGAAGCAGAAGCGCCGCCGCTGGTGGCGGGCGATCGCTTTTCGGCAATTACCCAAAATTTAGCGACAACAGGAACTTTTCGGGGCGAAATTACCAATTCTACTAAAAAAGGTCGCACGCTGGCGATCGACGTGGCGGCATACTCTGTGATGAACAACAGCGCCGATATAATTTGTCACGTCTGCGTCAAGCGCGACATTACCGAACGCAAAAAAGGAGAAGAAGAACGGCAAAAATTTGTGTCGCTGATTGAAAATAGCAGCGATTTTATCGGTATGGCTACTCTCGAAGGCCAAACGCTGTTTGTCAACGAAGCCGGACGCAAAATGGTGGGTGTAGAT
>JBBSNU010000323.1:0-6194 GCA_038260455.1 Chroococcales cyanobacterium
GCAATAAGTAAAGTTCGTAGTGCGGACATTAGTGCGCTTTCCAGATACGGACTAAAGTCCGCACTACGAACGGCGCTCTATCTGGTTCGTAGTGCGGGCTTTAGTGCGCGTTCAAGATACGGACTAAAGTCCGCACTACGAACCCCGGCATCGATATTAAAACTTTGCTAAAATAGACACGCAACCTCTTACTCCTCCCCAGCCAGCCATGTCCGCAACCGCAGCATTAGCTACTTCTCAAGAAATACCAAAACAAGAGATACTTGAACAAGAGATACCAGAAAATGTTATCTTTCCTCCAGTCGATTTATATAGTGATGAACCTCCTGTGGAAACAGAACTGCATCTCCGACAAATAATGCTGCTGTTCAAATGTCTAGAATGGTTGTGGCGAGATAGAAATGACTTCTATGCTGCTGGTAACCTCACTATTTACTACAGCCCGAAGCAACTTAAATCGAAAGACTTTCGAGGCCCAGACTTTTTTGTGGTACTTGGAACTGAACGCAAGACTCGCAAAAGCTGGGTAGTTTGGGATGAAGAAGGAAAATATCCCAATATTATTATTGAAATATTGTCGCCCAAAACAGCAGATATAGATAAAAACTTTAAAAAACAACTCTATCAAGATACTTTCCGCACTCTCGATTATTTTTGGTTCGATCCAGAAACTTTAGAATTAGCTGGGTTTCATTTAGTTGATGGGAAATATCAACCAATTGTACCGAATGAATTCGGCTATCTGCGGAGTCAACAGCTTGATTTGAGTTTGGGAATTTGTGGGGAAAAATTGCGTTTCTTTACAGCAGCAAATGAACTGGTTCCTACTCCTGAAGAGGTTGCAGAAATGGAGACAGGGCGAGCAGATGCAGAGACTCAACGAGCCGAAAATCAGGCCCAACGAGCCAAAAATCAGGCTCAAAGAGCCGATCGCCTGGCCGCGAAACTGCGAGAATTAAATATCGATCCCGATACAATTTAGCGCCAGCTTCCTCGCAAAAACACCGTCGCTGGCAAAATGTATTTGAGATCGATCGCAAAAATCGCACAGTCCATAAACTCATATACCAGGAAACCGCTTGTTTGACAATAACCCCAGGAGATGACCAAGCTGGCGATCGGCTAATAAACACAGACACTATGTCAAGATTAATTAGCGCGATCGGCCAAAACTCACAGTTTCAGTCAAGCGTAAAAATCCGACGCAGCAAGTTCTAATGAACAATCCCATCTACCCAGGCATAACTCTCAACAACCACTACCGCATCGTCCGCGAATTGGGACACGGAGGCTTCGGGCGCACCTACCTAGCTGAAGATTCCCACCGATTTAACGAACCCTGCGTTTTAAAAGAATTTGCGCCCCAAGTGCACGGAAGTTACGCCTTACAAAAATCCGAGGAACTCTTCGAGCGAGAAGCCGGAGTGCTCTACAAGCTGCAACACAATCAAATCCCGCGCTTCCGCGAACTGTTTCGAGTCACGATTATCGATCGAGGCTACCTATTTCTCGTCCAAGACTACGTACCGGGCCAAACCTACCGCTTCCTGCTGGATGCCCGCAAGCGTCAGGGTTTGCGGTTCATAGAAGCAGAAATCAATCAACTGCTGTTCCAGATTTTGCCAGTGCTCGAATACATACACTCTCTGGGAGTGATTCACCGCGACATCTCCCCGGATAACCTGATTCTGCGGCTATCTGACGGAATGCCCGTGCTGATTGACTTCGGCGGAGTCAAACAAGTCGCCGCCACCGTAGAATCTCTGTTTGCGGAAGCTAACGGTACTCCCGCCCCCGCCACTCGCATCGGCAAGCTCGGCTATGCTCCCGTCGAACAGATGCAAATGGGCATCGTCAATCCCCACAGCGACTTGTACGCTCTGGCGGCGACAGTTTTGGTGTTGCTGACGGGGAAGGAACCGCATCAGTTGCTCGACAGCCAGACGCTGAATTGGAACTGGCGGACAGAATGTTCTCTATCTCCCAATTTGTCCCTAGTGCTGGATAAAATGCTCGCTCACGGGCCGAACCAGCGTTACTCCTCGGCTCGCGAGGTAATGCTCGCTCTCTCCGGCAATCCGCCTTTACAGCCGCCGCAGCGGGCCCCGGATTTTGTGCCCGCGCCGTCGCCGGATCGATCGCCCATACCCCTGCCCGCCCCAGTCCCGACACTGCCGGGAATTCCTGTGCGAGCCGCTATTAACAACCAGCAAAAAATGCCTGCTTGGCAAATGATTTTGTTTGTGGTGGCGGTGCTTGTTGGTATGGGGGGAGTTGGCTGGTTTGCGGGCAATTATTTGTTAAACCTGCAATCAAAAGTGCAGAAAATTCCCCAAACTCCGGGCCCTAAGCAGCAGCAAGAAGATGCTTTGCGCGATCGCTTTTCAAAGCTCGGAATTGACGATCGATTCTATAGCGGTTACGTCAACCTTGTAGACGAGACTTTCTATGCCAAATACCCGGAATTGGGCGGGCGACTGCTAAAAGAAGGTGAGGACGATCGCCAGTGGCGCGAGAGGTGGCAGACAATCGGCGACGAGTTGCTCGACAAGCTCCAAAACCTCAGCAGCGACGCTAGAGCCAGGTTGGGGAGTTACGACACGGCAGATATCGATCGCTGGAAAATAGAGGTTAACAAGCTGAATTTGAGCAGTCGGGCTTTGTACGATTTGGCTGATGCGAAGTTCTTTTATTGGTTTCCACGACAGCCGCGCGATCGCAATCTGATTGGTTTGCCGATCGGACAAATTTGGCAAGCAATCACCGCCGACACCCTCTCCGCTTTGCAAGCAGGAGCAACTCTCGAAAGCGTAGAATTTGACAACCGAGCTAACAGCAAAACCCTCACAGGAAATCTCCAACCCGGAGAAGGCAAAGCATATATTGCGCGGTTAGCTCAAAATCAAACTTTGCGCGTGAATTTGCAAGCGCCGCCAAAATCTACTCTGCTGTCAATGTATTCTCCTGGGAGAACCACCAAAGCTAGAGCTTTGCTGCAAGATGCAGAGGATCGGAGTTGGTCTGGATTGCTGGATGATACTGGTTTTTATGAATTTGTGGTGGTTTCTCAGTCATCCGAGCCGATCGCCTACGAATTGAATCTGACAACGAAATAATTAGATTGGCACGAAAAAACAATAATATCTTGTAGGGGCGGGTTTAGCCTAGATCTTGACTAGCAGCCAGTTTATTGTGACAAAACCCGCCCTCTCCCGAACCGTGACTCCCCGTGACTATTGACGCTTTGAGGGCGATCGGGCAATAATAAGGTAATCCCGATCGGGTAAATTTTCCGGTTTACCAAAATAATATGCTGAGATTTGCGATCGTAGCTTTATTGACTTTGGGATTAATATTAGTGACAGCATTTGGTTTACGTCCCGCCAGTGCAACAGTCAGCAATCCCGAATTTTATGCTTGGAACTTTGCCTCTGTAGGCAGCAGCGAACTTGTGTGTAAAAAGACAGTTGTAGTTCCGCAAAACAAAATCGTTCCGTCATCAATGCAGGCTGTCAGTATCAATTCTGCAATTGTAGATAACAAGTTTTGTGCGAACTCGACCAAGCCAGTGAATTAAGGCGGTGTATCCGATCGTATCCCGATGAGCGATCATTAAAATTGGTTCGTAGTGCGGACTTTAGTCCGCTCTCCGGCTGCGGACTAAAGTCCGCACTACGAACCGTTGTTGTTATGGCGATCGACCAGACACGATCTAACCGGGCATTATATAAGTAATTCCCGCCATCTGCTCGCAGAAAGTATTGGCGACATTTTTTGAAGATAAATATAGAGGAGCTTGTAATAATAATTTATAAAACCTGTATCGCGCAGCACTTTCATGCAATTAAAAAAACTGGATAAATATCGAACTATTCCCAATTTTCCCAGATATTCGATTGTGATTTAAGAAGCAATGGAAAATTATTAGCCAAATGGCTAATAATTTATTGGCTAATTGGCCTAATCAGTAGCTCGTTAGTTTGAGTATGCTAGAGTTAGTCAGGTTCTGATATATAGTGCCATCTGTAATCTAATTATCATGCTCAAAATTTTGGTGATTGAGGACGACGAATTAATCCGGGAAACTCTTCTGCAACTCCTGGAATCTCACAACTATCGGGTGATTGTCGCCGAAAACGGTCGAGTTGGGGTGCAGATGGCACTTTCAGAAATCCCCGATTTAATTTTGTGCGACGTGCAGATGCCGGAAATCGACGGTTATGACGTGTTGCGGACGTTGCGACAAAACTCTCTAGCTGCCACAATTCCATTTATTTTTCTCACGGCTCAAAGTTGCAAAACCGATTTTCGTCGGGGGATGGAATTGGGAGCCGACGATTACCTGACAAAGCCCTTTACTAAGGCTGAATTGCTCGGAGCCATTGCTTCTCGCGTCTCGAAACGGCAAACAATTACTCAACCGCTGACATTCGCGCTTCACCAAGCAGAAGCCAGACTCAAAGATTTAGTTAACGAATCTACCAACGTTTCTGTCTTCTCTCCTGAAAAATTGGCTCTGGAAGCTCTGCTGCGCCGCGCTTTGGCACAAGGTGAGTTTCAGGTATACTATCAGCCGCAGGTGGATATTGCTACGGGACAAGTCATCGGTGCTGAAGCTTTGGTGCGGTGGCAAAATCCCGATCGAGGTATAATTTCTCCCGCCGAATTTATTCCCCTAGCCGAAGAAACAGGTTTAATTATTCAGATTGGCGAGTGGGTACTGCTTTCAGCTTGCGCTCAAGCCGCTAGTTGGCTGGCGGCCGGGTTTTCGCCCTTTAGGATATCAGTAAATTTGTCGGCCAGACAGTTATCCGACCCGGAACTCAAAGCACGAATCGTGCAAATATTGGAAACTACAGGCTTGGAGCCGACTAATTTAGAATTAGAAATGACCGAAAGCGCTTTGGTGGAAAATGCGACAGTCGCAGGCGCTACTTTAAACGAACTTAAAGCTCTAGGAATTCGGATTGCGATCGACGACTTCGGCACGGGTTATGCTACTTTAGGATATCTCAAGCTATTTGCTTTTGACAGTTTAAAGATCGATCGAATTTTCGTCCGCAATGCCAACGAAGACGCTCAAAATGCTGCTATTACTACAGCAGTAATTTTACTGGGTCACAGTTTAAACATGACAGTAATTGCTGAAGGGGTAGAAACAGAAGCAGAACTAGCCTTTTTGAAAAAGCACAACTGCGACATCATCCAAGGGTATCTGTTCAGCCGCCCCGAACCCGCACCGATATTTGAAAGTATCCTAGTTGCCGACCAGCGTTTGTTCGCGCCGCCCGCGGCAGCAGCAACTGCTCGCGTTATGCCCTTTGTACCCCTGTCCGAACCAGAAAAATCTAAAAACCTTTCCATGTCAGGTCTAGGAATCGTCTAAACGTTAGCAGATTTTGTGTATAATAAAACAAAATTCTGGCTTTTAGCTGCTATTTTCTGCGGAAAAGTTGACGAGGCCTCATAAAAGTTGTAACTTTTTTGGATAGGCAAATAAAAAAAGGAAATTTTCCCCAATATTCCTCTACTTCTTCCTTTTTTATGGGAGCGGCGCCGGTAATTGGACTATGTAAATTACCCAGCACTGACCTGAGTACAGGTACAGTGTGGGCTTTCAATAGCCCTGAAATGATCTTGCAAATGGCAAAATAATCTCGAACCTTCAGGCTTATTTACGGAAGCCCCAATAGTAGCAATGTTCTTACTACCATTTAAGTCTGCATCACCTTTCCATCCGCAATGACCACAAGCGA
Organism: Chroococcales cyanobacterium; assembly: GCA_038260455.1. Classification (GTDB taxonomy): domain Bacteria; phylum Cyanobacteriota; class Cyanobacteriia; order Cyanobacteriales; family Microcoleaceae; genus Microcoleus. Next base: position 5,757 of record JBBSNU010000323.1, read on the forward strand.
ACTTTTTGCCATTCCTATAAGACTCACCCTTTACAGGATGAATGTGATGGCATTTGTGGCACATTTGACTGGTGTACCTAGGCTCGACAAACAAAATCTTGACGCTATGCTTTATAGCTTTGTAAATCAGAAATTGACGCAACTGAAAAAATGCCCAGCTATTACTAAGTCTGCGCTCTTTCTTCGAGCGTGGCTGCTGATTTGTACGCTCCCTAATCCCAGTCAAATCTTCTAAAGCGATAACTTGATTTTTGTTGTGAGCCTTCGTTACAATACGGTGACTGATAGTGTGATTTAGTGACAACTCCCAGCACTAAATCGAAACGATTATAGTGTGGGCTTCCAAGACAATCCGGCTACTGCTGAGGAGGCTCTTGGCTTTAAGAACGGGTTGACCCACCGCTCTGTTTTTGATATTGATAGCTGCATTATGGTCAC
>JBBSNU010000324.1:0-6181 GCA_038260455.1 Chroococcales cyanobacterium
ACCAATGACTAATGACTGAGAGGGCGGGTTTTGCCCTTTTTTTAGTCATTTGTATCATAGATCCTTAGCTAAACCCGCCCCTACAAAATGCTAATGACTAATGACTAATGACCAATGACTAATGACTGAGAGGGCGGGTTTTGCCCTTTTTTTAGTCATTTGTATCATAGATCCTTAGCTAAACCCGCCCCTACAAAATGCTAATGACTAATGACTACTGACTACTGACTACTGACTATTTTCTTGCGTGTGCTGCAACTGCTTTACCACCGAAATTAAACGTTTGAGGTGAGGTTTCACAACTTCTTGTTGCTCGTGTTCCAAACGGTAGATTTGAGCTTGGACTGCAGACAAATCGGGAGTCGATTGGTGCGCGGTAGCTTGCAGTTGGCTTTGCAGATTGGCCATGACTTTCTGGATTTCCAAGAATCGAGTATTTACTGCTTCCCAGTCGTTTTGGGTGATAGCAGTTTCTGTCAAGCATTTTGTCGCGGTTTGCAGTTTCTCTATAGCGTCTTCCACGGCTTCGAGATTGGCCGGTTGGCCAACCGATAAATCTTGCAGTTGTTGGCTCACTTGCTGGCCGACATTGAGTACAGCAGATGCTACGATTTCTTGCAAAGAAGCTACCGACTCTCCCAAACTCAGCAACTGCCGCTCGATGTCTAAAGACTCGTCAAAGCCTTCTGTTCTAGGTAATGCAGCCATTTGCTGGCGCAGCGCTGCAATATCTCCTGACAACTGTTTCCGCAATTTCACAATTACCGTCACCGCCGTTTTTTCGACTTTATTTACCGAGTTTTGGACGCTGGCTAGTTCAGAATTTTGGTGAACTCGCACTTGCTGCTCGAATCGATACCGGTTAGCAACATTCAGCGACAAAGCCAAAGTGAGGGGCGCTACTCCGTAAAAAGCTTGACCCGACAGTGCTACCGCCAGGGAACCGACTCCAGAGGCCGCCAGAGAGGCGTACTCTGCTAGTTCCAGCCAGTGTCTTTGAGGAAAACTTGGCCTTAAGTGGTTTCTAGCAGAGGGGTTTGGCTTCCGCACGGCTCTTTGGGTCATAGTATTTTCTCGTTGTTGGTAAGGTTGCGAGACTGGGTGAAGCATTGATTTATATCCTTTTTTCAGTTATATGTTTTAGATTATTTCCTGACACTCTTCTATTTTTACCTTATTGAGTAGGTTAAGGATAACTGGTATATTATTATGTATTTGGGATACCTACGCACGATCGCCCGCTATTGGGGCTGTTAAACGGTAAAATCCAGCGCGCCCTCTATTTTACAGGAGGCGGGTACGATCGCGCTTGGGCGATCGACCATCGCTACAAAAGCCAGTCGATTTTTAGATTTTAGATTTTAGATTTTAGATTTTAGATTAAGAATGCCACCTCATGAGGGCGGAGTTTTGAGCCGTTCTGGAGTTGCATTTTTGTTCCTGCATTGGTATAATCTATTCTTGCTCAATTTCCCGGAACCAATTTACAGCAGCAAAAATTGACCGATGAACTCAGAAAAACCCGAAATTGCCGATCGGCTAAAGTCTATTTTCAGTATCGCAATCTTTATCATTCTCGTACTCGCAGTCGGCTTTTTAAGCGTGAATTTTATTTTAGCTCTCTATGCAAAATTTGCTTAAAATAACTGAATTGGGCATTGGGCATTGGGCATTGGGCATTGGGCATTGGGCATTGGGCATTGGGCAATTCTCCCCCTCTCTCCCTCTCCCTTCTTCCATCTTCCATTTTCCTTCTTCCTTCGCAAAGAACTAATGCAAGAACTTGCGAACTTGATATTCGCGACTTTCGGCGATCGCAATTTGCAAATAGCCCATTTTGGCATCCAACTCCTCGATCGTGCTTTGTGGCACCGACTTCCACTGCTCCCTAGTTTCCCAGCGGATCAACATCACCACCTCATTTTCCACCGCATCCACCCAAATTTCCTTACCCAAAAAACCGGGAAAATTTTTGAGTCCTGCCGTCCAAACTTCTTCATCTCGCAGGATAAACTGCTCCCACTTTTCGGGAGGTACTTTAAATTTCAGCCACTCAATTACCATCTTATTTTTCCCTTATAAATCAACAGATTTTAGATTTTAGATTTTAGATTTTAGATACTTCGGCTTCGCGAGCGTACAAGTTTTAGATTTTAGCATTGACTCTACCGTCGCACGGGGCGCTTATGGAGCATCTCCGGCTTTGAAAAAAGGATTTTTTATTGATCGCGCCAGCGGTGCAATAGACTTGAGTTGCAGAAGTCTTCTCTCAATCCAGAAACCGCAGATATCGGGCAGATGCAACGGGATAATCTCAGTTTTGCTGTGCGATCGTCCCCGCTCGCGCATTGTACTCGCGATCGGGGACGCTCGCACTATAATAAAAAAAATGCTTTTTACAAAACTGAGATACTCCCGTCTTAGCCCCCCCTTACTAAGGGGGGGGTTGGGGGGGTAATATCTAGCGCTACTTTATGAAATTGGTATAAGTCCAGCTTTGGGTGACGCCAATTAATCGTTACCGATCGCAATTTTAACGATCAACTCAGTTCCCTGTCCCGGACGAGAAACACAGTGCAACTGGCCGCCATGCTTTTCTACTACTAAATGCTGCGATATTGCCAGACCCAAACCTGTGCTAGTCTGCGGAGATTTAGTGGTAAATAAAGGGTCAAAGATGCAGTCGAGAACTTCTTCAGTCATCCCCGGGCCGTTGTCGCTAATGGCGATCGCAACTTCGCTTGAACTTACCAAAAACGTCCGAATCCGAATTTCGGGATTGAATATTTCAGTTCCCGAGCCGCCCGCAGACAACAAAGATTGACTTTGGATTGTACCACACTTTTCGGGATTTCTCCCTCCTTCTTCCAAAGCGTCGATCGCATTTGTCAACAAGTGCATGAACACTTGATTTAACTGTCCCGGATAGCAGCGGATTCGCGGCAAATCCCCGTATTCCTTAACTAGAGAAATTCCCGGTCGTCCGCCTTTAGCTTGCAGGCGATTTTGCAAGATTAGCACAGTGCTGTCCAAACCTTCGTGGATATCTGCAGGCTTCATTTGGGCTGCGTCGGTACGCGAGAACAACCGGAGCGATCGCACAACATCCCGAATCCTTTGGGAACCTACTTTCATTGAATTTAGCAGTTTTGGCAAGTCTTTTTTGATGAAATCTAAGTCTAAGTCTTCCATCCAATCTTGAATTTCTGCCACCGGATCGGGATAATGCTTTTGGTAAAGCTCGATCGACTTCAAGAGTTCTTGAATGTAGCCCGTGGCGTGGCTGACATTCCCGGAAATAAAACTAACTGGATTGTTAATTTCGTGCGCTATTCCTGCTACCAACTGCCCCAAACTAGACATTTTTTCAGTTTGGATGAGTTGAGTTTGAGTTCGCTGCAAAACTAACAAAGTTTGCTCTAATTTTGCCGCTTGCTGTCGCAGGCGTTCTTCCGACTCTTGCAAAGCGAATAGAGATTGTTTGCTTTCTGTAATGTCCAATCCCACAAATACCGCCGCCGTATTTTTGTGATATTTTTGAGCTACTATTAAATAAGTTTTATTTTCTCCTCTGATGTTCGTTATTACTTCTTGAGATGTCTTCTTGTGGGGGCTGGAAAAAAAATCGTATACTAAATCGTTAAATTTAGGGCTTGTATCTAAAAAACCAACTTTCTGACCAGAAAATACTTCGGCCGGCATTTGGTAAGCAGTAGCTAAATGTCGGTTTACTCCCAAGTAACGCAAATCGGAACTTACCCAAGAAACTAATCCGGGTACGGCATCCAAGACGGCTTGAAGTTGCTCTTTTGCTTCTAAAAGCGCTGATTCGGCTGCGAGACGAACGGAAATGTCTCGGGCGATCGCGCAGCAGTATTCGCAACCGCCGTATTCTAAATAATTGACTTTAACTTCGACGGGAAAACAAGCACCGTTTCGGGTTTTGTAAGTGGTTTTAAAAGTGAAGTTGCTTTGCTGTTTGAGTTTTTCCCAGAGTTCCGGCCAATCCGATACTGACAACTGCGAATCGATGTCGCTAACTGTCAGGTTTAGCAGTTCCGATTCCGAGTAACCGAACAGATTGCAAGCGGCTTTGTTCGCGTAGCAAATTTGACCTTCGGCACTGGTAAAAAAAACTGTATCCGCAGCATTGTCGAGGGCAATTGGAGTTAGTTGCGGTTTTATTTCTAACTGCGGGCTTTTGACATTGGATGTAAATTTATGGTAGCAATTTGTTTGGGCGAGTTCTTCAGTTATCTTTTCGGCAAACAGGATCAAACCGCCGATCGCACCAGAGCAATTTTTCCAGGGCAAAAATACCCATTTTACCCGCCCGCTGCCACAGCCTTCGATTTGTTCTGCTTCACATACGGGCGATCGTCCTGTCACAAATTCGCTGTATTCCAAAACTCCAGTCAAACAAGCGCGAGCATTTTGTTGCCAATATTCCGGGAGATTCGGGAACAGTTCCCAATGAGAGCGCCCGATCGCCTCACCGCAGCCGATCGCGCCATCGGTTTCCCAGCGACGAGAAACCGACAGGTAGCGCATTTCACAATCTACCATTGCTACGGCGTCGGCGGAGCGCTCCACCAACCGCCGAAATCGCTCTTTACTCTCCAAAACGGCGGCCTCTGGGGTTGTTGGTGGGCGATCGGGATTTTCCCGTCGGCAGACCTTCCCAGCCTCCGACTTTGTTGCTGAACTGGCGAGTGTTTGCACGGTTTGGGATTTCCTCCATAACTGTCAGTCAATTTGAGTTTTGAGATTGTAGATTTTGGATAAACTCCACAGATGAATCACCGGAGCTTGAACTTGCTTCTAAAATTTAGGACGCCGCGACAGCCCTGCCGCAGCCTGTATCGTTTTTAGGTCGGTCAAGTTAGAAAAATTCTGTTTCTGATTAAAAATGCTGTTTCCCTGATTCGCTCTCTCGGGTGATACCCTTAGAGGGTCTCACCCATCATTCATATCATTTTTTACGAAATGTGTCTATAGGTACTCAAAAAATTTTACCTTAATTTTTCAATTCTGAAGATTTCTTCATAATTGTGAGGTTTGGTAACACGTCCAACTCGTGCAATTATTTAAAAAAGTTTCAGTATTTTGTATTAAATTACACAAACTTCTGCGTAAATTCACTGGCAAAATCCACTCTTCCCTTCCGCAACATTGCAGGATCAAATCTTTCAGTCGTGTTGCAAGTCATCAACACTACGAGTTTTTGCTGAAATTGAATGCCGTGTTCGTCCATAACGCTTTGATACAAAGTTCCATCCAGCAAACTCAAAATATGTTCAGTTTTGTTAGTGCGTTGGGCCGCATCGGTCGATCGATCTTGAGCCAAATTATCAGCCTCGTTAATAATGATACAAATCCGCTCCAAATAACTCGGCGGCACAAAATTTTCCACAGCATCGTGGTCTAAAATAAAAATCACATAACCCAGCGGCACCAAAATCTCCTTTGCTACCGCTTGCGTCCAAGCAGTTTTGCCAGTCCCCGGTTCACCGCTAACCAAAACAGCCAACTGATTTTGGTCGAGAATTGCCTGCTGAACCGTATCCGTAAAACTTTGAACATCCGCAGAAAACGTCCGAATAGGAAACTGACTGTGAACCTGTCCCACGCGGCTTTTGTACCCGCTCAAAATCACCGCCAAATTGTAAGTAGCCTTGCTAACGAGCGGCGCAATATTTTTACAAATCAGAGTGTAGCAGCGTCTTCCCCTATCGTAGCTGTCAATTTGCAGCCAACAGCCCCATCGCTCCCAATAAGCATAAACAGTACCCAAAACTTCCAAGCGTTCCCAGCTAACAAATCGCTCCGGCGGATAAGAAAAATGCCGCTCCATAAAAGACTGAGTAATCGCATCCGGTTTCCCCAACAAATTCAGAACTTTGAAAACAGTAATCTCTTGCAGTTTGTTGAGAACGTAGTCAATGGGAATGCTAGCGCGGCTGACCAATTGCACCACCGGCGTTTCAGTAACTAAAACGTCTTTGGAGCGGTAATCCGGGTAAACTGGCTGCGGAGTAATGTAATCCCAAAATTCATCAATGTCGTAGCGAGTATTTTCCGAGAATACATTTAAGATATTTGCCCACCAGGTATATTGATGTCGCCCCATTGCGTCGGCAATATCGCTAGCTGCATCTAAAGTTCTTTGAGCTAGTTCTAC
>JBBSNU010000325.1:0-6172 GCA_038260455.1 Chroococcales cyanobacterium
CAAGGGTTTCTCGCGTTCAGTTCAGGTTGACACAAACTCTGATTATGTACGAATGTGTCGCGGATGTCAAATATATTTTTGTTACAATTGAGAGAGTTGAGGCTCTATGGCGCTCTTAACCGACTTCCAGCACGATCGGGGAATTTCCCAAGGGAGAGGGGAAAAAGTGGGGAAGCTCTAAATTTAGATCCAGTAAGTCGTACCATTTTCGATTTCGGATTGGGGAATGGCTGAGGACGATCGGGTTTGGATCTAACCTGCGGTTGTTTTGTTTGGGGAACTGGTGTGATAAATTTTTCAATAGATTTCCATTGCCTAAATTATTCGTCGATACGGAAACCGCAGATTTAAGGCAGATGCAGCGCAGAGCAACGCAGATAATTTCCCGATATGTGAGGAATGAATGCAATTCTTCAATCTTGCAATTCTTTCAATCCAAAATCCAAAATCCAAAATCTAAAATCTAAAATCGCATGACTTTACACGCTGAGTTGCACCGACATTTAGGCGGTTCTGTGGTTCCTCGGATTCTGTGGCGGTATTTCGATCGCCATAATGCTGAAATGGTTGAGAGATTTCAACACTACTCTGCTTTTGAGGATTTTTACACTCGCCCGCGCAATACTCTCGACGAGTATTTGGAACTGCACACGCTGGTAGAAAGTGTTCAAACTGTTGAGACTTTGCCTTATTTCATCTATCGGTTGATGCGGGGCGCTTACGTGTTTGAAAATTTGGCTTATTTGGAGTTGCGCTATACGCCTTATTTGCGGACTCCAGAGCATTTGGAACAGTCAAAACGCATTGATTTGATGGCAGAAATTGTACGGGTTGTAGGGATGGCAAGTCAAATTGGCGATTGTCCGATTGTGACTAGCCAAATTTTGTGTATGCACTCGCGTTTACCCTATGAGGTGAATCGGGCGATCGTCGATTTGGCGGCCGAGATGGGAGAATATGTTTGTGCGATCGATCTTGCGGGCGGTGATGCTGCTATTGGCGATCGCCTGGATGAGTTTGTGGCATTGTATCAGTACGCAAGGTCGATCGGCATTAAGACTACCGGCCATCTTTACGAAACTACCTCGGGCTGTTATCCCGAACTTTTGCCCTATTTGATGCGTATCGGCCACGGGATTCAAATTCCGTTAAAATATCCCGAACTGCTGCCAGAAATCGCACGCAGGGGTCAATGCTTAGAGGTTTGCCCGACTACCTATCTCAAAACGGGGACGTTGCAGGATATGGGGGAATTGAAGGTGGTGTTCGATCGATGTTTTGAGGCTGGTGTCGATATTGCTATTTGTACTGATAACGCGGGATTGCACAACGTGCGGCTGCCTTTTGAGTATGAGAATTTGTTGACTCGGGATATCATTGATTTTCGGCAGTTGCAAGCCTGTCAAGATGCTGCTTTTCGCCATGCTTTCGCGTGGCCCTACGATGGGCGGCCTGTGAAAATGCTGACTGGTTTGTTGCAAAATTAGTCGGTTGGTGCGATCGAGAATTAGCAAAGAATATCTATTTAACGAACCGCGAAGACACGAAGGAAGAGAAGGAAGAGAAAGAGGAAGATAGGTAGATATTTTCAGCAAAAGACTTGACTTGAAAATGAGAAAAAACTCTTTCTTATCTTCCTTCGCGCTCTTTGCGTCTTCGCGGTTCGTTTAAAAGAGATATTTGTAAAATTATAATAAGTGTCGGGCGATCGGCAATCGGTAACAAGTTATAGTCTGAAAACGTAAAGATGAATATAAAAGGATAAAAAAAGATGACAAATATGGACGCTTATTGGATGCCTTTCACGGCTAACCGACAGTTTAAAGCCAATCCGCGCATCTTGGTTTCGGCAAAAGATATGCACTTTACAACCGATGATAACCGATCCATTTTAGATGGGATTGCGGGGCTTTGGTGCGTGAATGCAGGGCACTGTCGCCCGAAAATTATCGAGGCAATTCATAAGCAAGTATCGACTCTAGATTATGCCCCACCTTTTCAGATGGGACATCCAGATGCTTTTGAATTAGCGGAACGTTTGGTAAAGCTGATTCCGGGCAATTTTGATCGCGTTTTCTTCACTAATTCGGGTTCGGAATCTGTGGAAACTGCTTTGAAAATTGCGATTGCTTATCACCGGGTGAAAGGTGAAGGAACTCGTCAAAGATTAATCGGTAGGGAACGCGGTTATCACGGCGTTGGTTTTGCGGGAATTTCTGTCGGCGGTATTGGCCCTAATCGCAAGTTTTTTGGCAGTTTGCTGACAGGAGTTGATCATTTACCTCACACTCATAATTTAGAACACAATGCTTTCAGTCGCAAACAACCGAAATGGGGCGCGCATTTGGCGGATGAATTGGAACGAATTGTCGCTTTGCATGATGCGTCTAATATTGCGGCGGTAATTGTCGAACCGGTGGCGGGTTCTACGGGGGTTCTGATTCCGCCCCAAGGTTATTTGCAGCGGCTGCGGGAGATTTGTGACAAGTACGGGATTCTGCTGATTTTTGATGAGGTAATTACTGGATTTGGGCGGCTGGGTTCGAGTTTTGCTACTGAATATTTTGGGGTGGTTCCTGATATTGTGGCGACGGCGAAGGGGATAACTAACGGTACTGTGCCGATGGGGGCGGTGTTTGTGAAGGAGGGAATTTATGATGCTTTTATGAATGCTCCTGAAAATGCGATCGAGCTTTTTCACGGTTATACTTATTCTGGTCATCCCCTAGCCTGCGCTGCTGCTTTGGCGACGCTGGATATTTATGAGGAAGAAAGGCTGTTTGAACAGGCTGATAAGTTGGCTGATTATTGGGAAAATGCCGTTCATTCTTTGAAGGGCGTGCGCCACGTCATTGATGTGCGGAATCTCGGACTTGTGGCGGGGATTGAGTTGGAATCTATTCCTGGGAAGCCGGGGAAACGAGCTTTTGATTGTTTCTTGCAGTGCTTTGAAAAGGGGTTGCTGGTGCGGACTACTGGTGATATTATTGCTTTGTCGCCTCCGTTGATTATTGAGAAGGAACATATCGATCGCATTTTGGAAATCTTAACTACGGTTTTGCAGGAATTGGAGTAAGATTTAATAAACCGCGAAGGCGCGAAGGACACGAAGGAAGAGAGAGAAGAAGATCGGGAAAATCTCTCTCTTTCTTCCCTTCGCGCTCTTCGCGTCTTCGCGGTTCGTTTAAATCCTTAAACAGCGCTATATTGAGCAGGAAGATATCGATCGCATTTTGGAAATCTTAACTGCGGTTTTGCCGGGGCTCCGTTTCCTGGGAAATTGCCGCCTGTGGATTTTGAGAAGTACCCAAACTTGTCTGCGCGGAGCCCTGTATTGGGGTAGGAGGGGATGATGCTGTTAGCAGTTTGCGAGTGCCCCACCAAGCTAGCCATCCCAAACCTCCACCCAATATGCAGCTAAGTGTAACGGAAATTACGAAGGGATGCAGCGCGGTATATTGCGGAGATGGGAAGTACAAAGGTTTGTCTTCCAGCAAAGGGTAGCTGCTGGCGAGAATGCCGGCAAAGCCGATTCCTACGCCGATACCGGTACCGACGGATTGAATGGTATTCTCTAATGTGCGATCGTTGTCTTTTTCGTTTTGCGCGAAAGTGCGATCGGTCTCGGCTTGATCGATTTCCACTAAACCGCGTATACTCGTAATGGCTTGATCTAGTAATTGAGCACCGGGTTTAGAGTAGTTGAGGTCGGCTTGAATTTGTAATTGAAAGGTTTGGCTTTCTCGTTCCGCAAAGCCACTAAATAAATTCAGAGGATCGTTTGCTTGAACTTGCAGGCGTTTCAGCTTTAGTTGGTAATTTCTGATATGAATATTCAGGGTATTTAAACTATATTCTAGATTGCGGAATTCTGAAGTATATTTAGGAACAGTTTTTAAGATATCTTTTAGTTGATGTTTTAAACCATCTAAATCTAAAGAGTCTGGCAATTTTGATTTACTTTCAATTTCGTCGATGATTAATTTGTCTAGTTCATCGGCGACTTTGCGACTATCTTGGAAAACTTTAGTGATTTTATGATAGTATAGGAACAGTTCTGGCAAGTCAAAATAGATGGTTTTCAGTTGTTCTGAAGTCGCATCAGCAAAATAGAACAGCACGAGATAGCGAGTTTTAGATGTCTTTGGTTGGCTAAATTCTACAATGTAACTATCTAAAAATGTATCGGCTTGATAAAATTCAGGACAAAAACCCAGGAGTTTACTTAGCAAGGTTTCGGCATCAGTTCTTAAGGCTTCAGCTTCACGAGGTTTGGGTTGAGACAAATAAGCGGTGATGAGTAAAGTTTCTCCGATAAAATGTTTTTGGTTGGCGAAAGTTAAGCATTTATTTGGGTTAAATTCGCTAACTTCGCTTGAGTTTACGCCATCAAAACCTTGAGATTGCCGACGAAAAACATTAATTAATAAACCGTAGCTATCGCTAAGTTTTTGCGGATATACCAGTAGACTATATAAAGGTTTAGGCTGAGTGGGATGCTGGTTTTTCTCTTGGCTTGAAAGCGAAAAATATTGTTTTGTACCTGGTTTTTTGTTGTTTATTAAGTCGTAGTTGTCTGACTGGGGGAAATCTTGACGCAATTCAGGGAATGGATTAGAAAAGTTTAGCTTTGAACTAAAATTCTGTTTTAATAATTTTTCATAGTTGTCCTTGAAAGTTTCGGGAGGTTCGTTAAATTGTCCTGGCGAATTTGAGTAGGAACCTGATTGCAGGGTGAAAGCAAACAGGTTAACGTTTAAGGCGTAGTAAATCGGATCTGGTTCATTGGACATTGTGATTAATCTTGTGGACTGTTTTCGGGAGTGTTGTCTTGAGGCTGCTGATTCTCCTGAATTATTTTTTGGACTTTATCTCGATTGCGAATAATATCCGCCTGGTTTGATGGGGGTGCAGCTTTGATTTCTGGTTCGTCTTCACCAACTATATCGCCCCGCACTTTTGACGAATCCGTATCCTTAAGCTTTTGCTTGATTGGTGGATATTTTTCGCACCAGTCTAAAATCGCTAAAGCAATTTTATTGGGTTTGCTAATATTATTTAAATCTAAATTGAGTTGATTTAGGTCTTGCCAAATCGCAGCATTAAATAGGTTGCTGTTTTTTTGTTCTATTTCCAGCAAGGTGAGGAAGTTCAGAATGGTTTTGGCAGCCTTAGACACGTCGTTCATTTTTCTAAGTTATTTGTGTGTTAGGGAAATCTTCATATAGTATACCAACTGCCAACCTGATTAGGAAAAACTGTAGGGGCGGGTTCACCAACCATATATAAAACCCGCCAATAATATCATAAACCCGCCCCCCGCCCACTTCGGGATTTTTTACTGGTGGTTCGGGGGGAACTAAGGGAGTTTTGGGTGTATCTCCAGCTAACAGTAAAGCTGAATTCATCGGATTGTCCGAGTTGAAGCTGCCGTGACAAGAGAAATGGGCGTAGTAGGAAGCAGTTAATTTGGTGAGAGTTGCTTCGGAGTTAAAGGCGATTTTGGTGGCTTCGCGGTTCTTCAAAATGTGCGCGTGGGGGTTGAAGGGGCGGGAAATCTCTGCAACTTCAATTTCAGTGTAGCGCAGGTCTTCTGTGGGATTTTGGATGGCGAATAAGGGGAAAATTTTAGTGGTTTGCGGGCGTTGGCGTTGGTGGAGTCTGTCGAGAAATTGGCTGCTGGGTGCGTATTGTACGCCGTTGGGGTAGAGCTCTAGCAAGTAACCTGTTTGATTTTCATTATTTGCTAATTTTCGGGTGGCGGGTAAGGCGTGAAGCGGTAACAAATGCAAATTCCGGTGGGGGATGAGGATGAGTTTTTGGATGGTTGGAGGCAGTTTTTCTAGGACTTGGTTGAGGTGTAGGGATTGGGCCAGGATGGGTAGGCGGTTGCTGAGGGCTTTACTCCAGGTTTCTTGGCGGTAGTCGCTGAGGTAGGTGGCGATGTCGCTGTCGAGTTGTTGGCGGTTTTCGGGGGTGAATGCTAGGTGTTGAATTTGGGTTTGAACCCCCCCTAGCCCCCCCTTGGTAAGGGCTACCGTGTACACACAAGTGGATTATGAGCTAGTTTCCACCCCAAAAAGATGGATTCAAATAGCCGGAGTCCGTGAACCAGGGTAGGCATTCCCGGAGGTCTCTGAGAACTATAACCAGACCAACCACCCAGTCGAGC
>JBBSNU010000326.1:0-6169 GCA_038260455.1 Chroococcales cyanobacterium
ATCCACATCCCGCAACATATCAGGTAAAACTTGATTGAAACGGAAATTTTTAATCGGGTAAGCAATCTTACCGTTTTCAATCCAGAAAGTACCGTCGCGAGTCATGCCGGTTACTTCCGATGTTTTCGGATTCACGTAATTCACATACCAAGCTCGACTGACAAAAATTCCCCGCTCGGTTTGAGCGATTAAATCTGCTAAACTTTGATCGGAACCTGTCATCACGATCGGGTAATAACCACCTTTTGATTCTTTGCCTTTTTGTGCGGCCCAATACCGGGAATAAGACAAACTTTGAGGAATGCCATTTTTGATGATTTCCAAATAGTTATTGTTGAATCCGTTGCCGAAAAAATTACCCGATCGCAACAAAGGATGACTCGGATCGCGCTGTACCTGCACTAACGGGCTGAAAAGTTGTTCTCCCGCGCGGTTTCCAGCGGGTTTTCCGGCTGCATCTGCGATCGACATAAACGATCGCCCCTCATCCGCCGCCCTCGCATCCAGCCCCCAAATCACCCACGGTAGCAAGCCAGCAAAAGCAGCGCCGTCAAGGATTACCGGATAAACGCCGGGAGTGATTTCGCGGGGGTTTTGGGAGGCCTTGGCGCGATCGACAACTTGTGCTGCTAATTCGGCCACTGGTAGTTGATTGATACCCCAAGCCGTGCTTTCCGTCCAGCTAGAACCGTCTCCAATGCGGGCTGTAAAGCCGAAATTCGCCTCCGTAGACTGGTTGCAGGCCCGGAGTCCGGTTGAAGAGGCGATCGCGTATAGCGAAGCCTCAGCGCTCAATGTACCGGAAGCTTCCGCGCCTTCGCCAGATGCGATCGCGCAAGCTTGTCGCACCATTTCTGCCCGCGCTAGAGGCGATATAGCAGCCGTTGCCTCATCAAACGCGGGCGCGGGTAAATCGTAGGTTTGAGGCGGCAGCAGCGGCATCCATTCGGGGTCTGCGGGGGCAATTCGGGCGAGTTCTTGCGATCGCTTGATGGTTTGGGCGATCGCATCTTCATCAAATTCGGTAACAGCAGCAGAAGCGCTTTTGTTGCCAAAATAGCTAGTAATGTTGAGGCTAAATACAGTTTTGCTGATGTTTTGGCTGATTTGATTTTCCGAGAATCTCGAAAGTGATTCTTCACCAGTTGAGAGACTGACAAATACTGCTTCAGCCGAGGATTGTTTCACAATAGAATCTAGCAGAGATAATGCTCTGTCTTCGCTTAAGATTGCGGGCGATGTTGTTAAAGTCATGATGGGAATTGGGAATTGGGAATTGGGAATTGGGAATTGGGCATTGGGCATTGGGCATTGGGCATTGGGCATTGGGCATTGGGCATGAGCAATAGAGAATGCTTACTATCTCTAACAACAACTAACAAATAACAAATAACAACTAACAACTAACTAATGCCCTATGCCCTATGCCCTATGCCCCATGCCCTATTACCCAATTTGAATATCCCTGACTCGCACCGGCACACAAGCGTGAGTCATTTGAGCAACCTGCATCGGCTCACCTTTTCCACACATATTAGTACCACATTGTACCCGTTCAGAAGCAGGCCCGATTGCATCTACTTGATTCCAGAAATCAGTGCTCATTGAATGATAAGTTACATCCTTCAACATACCGACAACCTTACCTTTTTCCACCTTCCAAAAAGCATTGCCGCCGAATTGAAAATTACGCCGCTGTTGGTCGATGGAAAAACTGCCAATACCATCAATTAAAATGCCATCTTCCGTATCAGCAATCATCTCATCCAAAGTAGCAGTATGACTGCCGCCATCCGGGCCCGGTTCCAGTCCCAAATTCGGAATTCTCACCATCGGCACGCTCGACCAACTGTCAGCGCAGGCAGAACCGTTGCTGCTAGCACGTCCGAGGCGATAAGCTGTTTCTCTGTCAGTGAGATAATCAACTAAAATTCCATCCTTGACAACGTACCAATCCTGCGATTTTACGCCCTCATCGTCGTAACCCATTGTACCGCGACCGTGGGGTTGAGTGCGATCGCACTTAAAGTTCACCCAAGGTGCAGCGTATTGCAGCTTATTCAACTTATCAGTAGTAGCAAAACTCGTGCCAGCAAAATTTGATTCGTAGCCGTAAACCCGGTCTAATTCCGTGGGATGTCCGACGGATTCGTGGATTGTCAGAAACAAATTTGTCGGCTTGAGAATCAGGGATTTGCAAATACCAGCCTGGACTTTCGGCGCAGCGACTTTTTCAATTGCTTCGGCGGCTACTCTGGCGACTTGACTCAACAAATCGTCTGGATTAATATGTTCGTAACCGATGTTTAGCGGCGGGCGTTCGTAACTGCGACTTTGGGCATCGCCGCCCGCAATTGCCGTACAGCCAAAACCCGGATAGCTGCGGTAGATTGTTTGTTCAATTAGCGAGCCTTCTGTGGACGCAAAAACCTTGTCTTCGCGGTTAAATGTCAAAAAAGAATAAGCTTTTTTGATGCCTTGTGAATCGTGAGCTAGCAGTTGCTCGTTGATGGTTAATAGGAGTTCGGCTTTGTCAGCAACGGGGACAGAAAATGGGTCAATTGCGATCGCACTAATGTAAGTATCGACATATTTTTCGACGGGTACTAAGCGCACCGGTTCCTTTTGAGTCAAGCGGCTACCCTTAGCGATTTCCACAGCCAAAGCGACGATTCTTGCAACTTCTGCGGGTGTTTTGTTGTGACTGGCGGCAAAGCCCCAAGCGCCGTCTAGCAGCACTCGCACGCCAAAACCGGAACTTACATTATCGGAGATATTGCTTAAAGATCGATCGCGCGCATACAAACTTTGCCTCCGGTAACTGCAAAAACGCACGTCACCGTATTCGCACCCACTTTTCCGAATCAAATCTACAGCCAAATTTGCCAACTCGTTAGCAGAAACTTTTGCGGTTAACAGTACCATAGTTATTCGTCGTTCGTCGTTCGTTATCCATTATTATAGCGCTGTTTAAGGATTTGAACGAACCGCCAAAATCCTGTAGGGGCGGGTTCACCAACAGCTTAAAACGTAGCAGACAGGTTAAATAAACCCGCCCCCACCCCACGAACAAACCCCAATTGACATTAGTGCAAGTTATCAGACTAATCGACATTGCCACATCCTAGCTCGAAAAATCAGGGCGAAATCTTCCATCCCCAAATAAAAACAATCTCGCACTTGATCTGAAACTGCATTTATGCTACAAACAAACAAAGAATCTTAAAAATCACACCTCATGGATGAAAACCGCCTCCAATCTTACCTAAATCTGATTCAATCGCTGTTGACTTGTCCGTCTGGCCAAGAAATGGAACTCTTGCAACAGCACTCAGAGTTAGTTGACTCAGACTTGATTGAAGTGATGCAGCAAGAGGCGAGTCGGATGGCGGCGGAACGCCAACCAAGGGCGGGTTTTTTGCAGCAATTGGCGCAGGAAATTAGTCAAGCTTTGGCCGAGGCCCAGGGAGAAAATGCAGAGGGTAATTCTGCTTATCTGCCATTGATTCAACAACTGCTGAGTTGTCCTAGCGGTGAGGAAGCGCAGATATTACAGGATAACTCCCAATTGCTGGATGCTGGGTTTCTGCAAGCTTGCGAGGCGGTAGCGGTAACTTTGGCACAGCAAGGAAACGAGAATGGGGCTAGGTTTTTGCGGAATATTGCCAGTCAGGTAGCGGAATTCTTGGGGATGGGTGAGGAGGAAGATAGCGATAACTCTGAGGGGGGAAATCCACAAGAGTATTTAAGGTTTATTGCAGAATTATTGGAAATAGAAGAAAACTATAATGGTCTGGCCGCAGTTTACCCAATTCTCAAGCAACGGCAACATCTTCTCAATGCCCGTTTCGCTAAAATTTTACAGCAAGTAGCTAGTAATTTAATTGCTGAATACCCTGAAGAAATTGAGGAGATGGTCGCCCATATTGAAAATCTGAGTATTCATATTAGTGACTTTCCTCTGGGGAGAAGAGCGAATAATATTGAAATTGCGATTACAGGTTATCAAATAGTTGTAAATAATCGGGAAGCGGGAAGCGAAAAATGGGCGCAGACGCAAAATAATCTGGCAAATGCCTACAGTAACAGAATCAAGGGAGAGAAAGCTGAGAATATCGAACTGGCGATCGCATCTTACATCAATGCTTTATCCGTTTACACCCGCGATGCCTTTCCCGAAGCTTCGGCCCAGACGCAAAATAATCTGGCAATTGCCTACAGTGACCGAATCAGGGGAGAGAAAGCTGAGAATATCGAACTGGCGATTGAGTGTTACACTGCTTCCTTAGAAGTTTACACCCGCGATGCCTTTCCCCAAGATTGGGCAGGTACGCAAAATAATCTGGCAAATGCCTACAGTAACAGCATCAGGGGAGAGAAAGTTCAGAATATCGAACTGGCGATCGCATCTTACACCAATGCTTTAGAAGTTCGTACCCGCGATGCCTTTCCCGAAGGTTGGGCTCTGACACAAAATAATCTGGCAAATGCCTACTATTTCAGAATCAGGGGAGAGAAAGCAGATAATATCGAACTGGCGATCACATCTTACACCAATGCTTTAGAAGTTCGTACCCGCGATGCTTTTCCCGAAGCTTGGGCAACGACGCAAAATAATCTGGCAAATGCCTACTGTGAAAGAATCAGGGGAGAGAAAGCAGATAATATCGAACTGGCTATCGCATCTTTCACGAATGCTTTAGAAGTTCGTACCCGCGATGCCTTTCCCGAACAATGGGCCCAGACGCAAAATAATCTGGCAACAGCCTACAGTAACAGAATCAGGGGAGAGAAAGCAAATAATATCGAACTGGCGATCGCATCTTACACCAATGCTTTAGCAGTTCGTACCCGCGATGCCTTTCCCCAAGATTGGGCAATAACGCAAAATCATCTGGCAAATGCCTACCTCGCATCTTACGCCAATGCTTTAGAAGTTCGTACCCCCGATGCCTTTCCCCAAGATTGGGCAATGACGCAAAATCATCTGGCAAATGCCTACGGTTACAGAATCAGTGAAGAGAAAGCCGAGCATATCGAAATGGCGATTGAGTGTAACCGACAAGCCTTAGAAGTTTGCACTCCTTCTGCCTTTCCCCTTGACTGTCTCAAAACAGGACGCAACCTCGGCGACCTTGCCTTTGAACTCCAAGACTGGGAAAACGCCATTTACGGCTACGAAAACGCCATCACCGCCGTCGAACAAAGCCGCGCCTGGGCAGCATCCCAACGCAGCAAGCGCGAAATCCTGGAAAATGCCTTGCCCATTTACGAAAAAATGGTACTTGCCAGCATCCACCTAGAACGCTACCACACAGCCCTCCTCACCGTCGAACGCAGCAAATCTCGCACCCTCATCGAACTCCTCGACAACGCCACACTCGAACCCAAAAACAGCACCCCCGAACAAAAACAAAGCCTCCGCCAACTCCGCAGCCAAATTGCCTCCCTCCAACAACAACTCGACAGCAACGAACCCACAGACACCACCGACAACAGCAACCAGGAAAACCGCAGTATTTCCCAATTACAACCTCCTCAAACAGCCACTTCCAGCCTGGAAACCGAACTAAAAAACCGACAACAGCAACTCACCCAACTCGTCACAGAAATTAACGACCCCGACTTCACCATCACCCAACAAGTCATCCCCCTACTACCCGACTTTACCCAATTCCTCGACAGCGAAACCGCCCTCATCGAGTGGTATCTTCCCCCAAACCCTGAATCTGGATTTCATGCCTTCATCGTCACCCTTGCCGCCGAAGAACCCCCTAAATCCCCCTTGGTAAGGGGGACTTTGAATAATCAAGAACCCCCCTTACTAAGTGAGACTGAAAATCTTGTCCCCCCCCTTACCAAGGGGGGGCTAGGGGGGGTTCAAACCCAAATTCAACAAGAAGAACCCCCTAAATCCCCCTTGGTAAGGGGGACTTTGAATGCCGAAGAACCCTCTTTGAATGCCGGTGAAGAACCCCCTAAATCCCCCTTGGTAAGGGGGACTTTGAATAATCAAGAAGAACCCGCTAAATCCCCCTTGTCAAGGGAGACTAAAAATCTTGTCCCCCCCCTTACCAAGCTACCGTGTACACACAAGTCAAAGTAAACTAGACTCAGAACTTGACAGAGGTATAAACCGTGGACAATCCCATACTGATTCACGCCGAAC
>JBBSNU010000327.1:0-6152 GCA_038260455.1 Chroococcales cyanobacterium
GCCATCGCAAGCGTCATTGCCGGCACCGCCCATCAAGGTGTCGTTGCCGGTGTCGCCCATCACGTTGTCGTCGCCTTCGCCGCCGTCGCAAACGTCGCTGCCGGCACCGCCCATCAAGGTGTCGTTGCCGGTGTCGCCCATCACGTTGTCGTCGCCTTCGCCGCCGTCGCAAACGTCGCTGCCGGCACCGCCCATCACGGTGTCGTTGCCGGTGTCGCCCATCACGTTGTCGTCGCCGTCGTCGCCGTCGCAAACGTCGCTGCCGGCACCGCCCATCACGGTGTCGTTATCTTTGCCACCGTTAACGATGTCGTTGCCTTCGCCGCCGCTAACGATGTCATTGCCCCGATCGCCCCTGACGGTATCGTTGCCTTCGCCGCCCTCGCAATCATCGTCGCCTTTGCCGCCGTACACGCTATCGCTACCTGCGCCGCCGTCAACCTCATCATTTCCGTCGTTGCCGTTTACCCAGTCATCGCCGTCATCGCCAAAACAAGTATCTTGGTCGCTGCCGCCCAAAATAGTATCGTTGTCTTTGCCGCCATATACCTTGTCGTCGCCTTGGCCGCCGTCGCAAATGTCGTTACCGCGATCGCCTCTTATTTCATCGTCATCATCGCCGCCGTCGCAATCATCGTCATCTTTACCTCCGTAAAGCCGATCTTTGCCACCGTTTCCTCTCATTTTGTCTCGGCCTTTTTTGCCGAATATCACCTCGTCAGCGCTGGTCCCGACAATTAAGTCATCGTCATCGGTACCTTCGAGGGTCTGGCGCGGGCTGCCGCTGTCATTATTATCATCGTTTGACGCACTGCCACTTTCTTCGGGTATGCCGTTAAATTCAGCCATTGTGCTGTCATCCTCAGCAGTTGTTTCGGCTCTGCCGTTAGACTGATTCGGAACTTGGCCGTTACTGCTGCTACCGGTGTTTTGCGCGATCGCATCGTCAATTAACTTGGCTAATCCGCTATCAGAATCGATCGCGGTGGCGCTGCGGAAAGACGCGAGTCGATCGAGTTCGTTGGCGGAAAGTCCGAACTCTGGTTCTTCGTCATCTAGGGCGATCGGTGCAAACAAATTGGTTTCTGTCAAGTCAGAAATTTGTGTTTGATCGCGATCGGGAAAAAGTGTTCCCGATACATTTCCTAACAACATTTCTTCTTCCATCGTTAATATTTTCTCCAAAGATCTGAGATTCTTAGAATCAGTTTATCAGCAAGGAGGAGACAGCAGAACAACAAATGATAACTTTATATTTTTGTCTGCTCTAGCGGCTGGTTTTCCACCTTTCTATTATAGATGCTTAAATTGCCAGGGGTTATTTCGCTGGCGAATGCGAGTTCGATCTCCGGCAATCGCGCACAACAAGAATAATTGAGCCACCACATACACCGTAAGTCCTGCACCGAAGTGCAGCTTGCTTTTTATGTTCTCCGTAATTTCTACAGTAAGCTGCGTTTACTTGCGCCGAAATGTAGATTTTTTACGTAATTTTACGGTAATTCAGCGGAATTTAAACTCGCAGAGCGCAACTCCTACACAACTACCCAAAATCTTGATCCCCCAAATTTTCCCCTGGCTTTTCTGGCGATCGAGCCTGGTGCGTTGCAGTTTTGTAACACTTCCAGCTCTGACAAATCCTTCCCTGACTTAAGGATTTGAATTCTTGTGTAGTTGACTGCGCCCTCCTAATTTTAGTTCCCGATGATTAATTACAAATTTAGATAATTCGCCCCCGCAAATATTTGTTTTAATTTTCAGTCCGGCCATTCGATCTCGATCGGCTGGCTGCGATCGAACTAAAAAAATATATCTTTCCTACTAGATAAACAATTTAGCAAAAATATATCTATCTTAAGACAGATTAAAAAAATCAGCAATCAACGCAGGAGTTGTTTTTGGTGAAAGTGACAAGCACAAAGAGGCATTGCGCTCGCAAATAATATCGTGTTTGCTCGCTTAAGCACAGTAATATTGGATGCGCTTGCGGACTTAAGTCCGCACTACAAACCATATTGACGAGGCTTCGTTTTATAAACGATAAAAATGATTGTTTTTTGAGATTATGGGAATAATTTTATGATGGTTGTATTGTTGAAAATTATGACTTTTTTAACTCGCTTTTTTCTGTTTAAATATAAATTGACTAATACAGTTTGATAAAGAATAATAACATAAAAGTGGTAAAATAGCAACCCTCAATTAGCAATTATCGATAGTCGCTCTCTCGATTGCCGATCGCCGCTGACACGCCCCAGAAACAAGTACCGTGCCGCGTACTTCTGTCGGGAACTCCCCAAATTTTAGAATAAAGCTCTTGCTAGCAGATTCAAAGCCACAATTGACATCCTCCCCGCTGATGAATTAGGGGGATTCCAATCTACCCGAACAACGAAAGCTGTCTGGGGAACTGGTGGGTTGACGCTTCCCTGTTCGATTCCGCATTAGATGCGGTCTTACTCCGTCCTCCACGTCCGTTTAGAGTCTCAGGCAATCCGCCCGCGACTTTTATATTAATCGCTGCATTCTCGTCTCGGTCGTGAACGGCACTACAAAATAAGCAAGTCCATTCCCGAACTGAAAGCTCTTTCTTCCCGCCAATCTGTCCACAACAGGAGCATCGTTGACTGGTTGGCTCCCAGCGACTGATAACTCTGAAATCTCTTCCGTACATTTCTGACTTGGCTTCCAGCATTGTCCGAAAACTTCGCCAACCTAAATCAGAAATAGCACGGGATAATTTGCGATTTTTCATCATGCCGGAAACGTTGAGGTCTTCTAGGACTATCGCTTGGTTTTCACGAATAATCCTGGTGCTCAATTTGTGCAAGAAGTCGTTACGAATATCAGAGATTTTGGCGTGAATTTTCGCAACCTTTCGACGCGCTAATTCTCTCCGCCTGCTGCCTTTTTTCTTCCTAGCCAGCTTACGCTGCGCCTTGTGAAGCTTCCTTAGACCTTTCTTGAGTGGCTTGGGAGCTTTTATTTTTTCGCCTGTACTCAGAGTAGCGAAGTCGATTATGCCGAGATCGATGCCAACTGATTGCCCATTATCCGGTAGAGCTGTCGGGTTGACTTCGACTACGAAGCTGACAAAGTATCGGTTCGCAGCATCTTTGATTACTGTGACCGAACTTGGCGGGGATGGCAACTCTTTTGACCAGACGACTTTGATTTTTCCGATTTTAGTAAGATAGATTTTCCCATGTTTAATGGAAAAACCTCCTATCCTGAATCGTGCCGACTGCCTGCTGTTACGCTTTTTAAACTTGGGACGGCTAACTCTTCGACCTTTTCGCTTACCTTTGAATGAGTCAAAATAGTTCTTACAAGCTACTCCTAAATCAGCAATTGATTGCTGCAAGGGGATGTTTGAAACTTCTGCTAGCCATTCCCGTTTTTCCGACTTCTTGGCTTGAGTAATGAAAGTCTTTTGCAAGTCTCCGTTACTAGGTAGTTTCTCGGCTGAATTACATAATGCCAGCGAATCATTCCACACGACACGACAACAACCAAACAATTTAGCAAGATTGTGAACTTGCGGAGGAGTTGGATATATGCGATATTTGTATCGTTGTTTCATGAAACTATTTTAGCATTAGAACAATTTTTGAAACAAATAGATATGTTAAGATTGTGACTCATTTGAATGAGGAAAAGAAGGCGGTTGAAACCGCCACCGACTTTTCCCCGTGTCTGAAGCCAGGGGCCCGGCGGGCTCGCTTTTCGGTCAATCTCAAATCTTCAAGGGGCCCAATCTCAAATCGACCCTCCAGATGAGGGCTCGGGGCTTACAGATGAGGTTCCGGGCTGACCAATTCATTAATTGACACAAAATCTAGATTTCTGATGGGGGGATGGTGGTAGAGGATAAGCGGTGAGTAGCGATCGGGCGATCGCCTCCCCGAAAAATTTACTCAAATTTGCTTTGATATTTCCCTGAAACCGGTGGGTGAGAGCTGAAGTAATTTTAATAAGAACTAGAGATCCGCTTGGTAAAGTACCTCCAATTTAACTTTACTCAGCAATTATCAACTCAAGTTCCCGAGGAATGTAAAGGGGTCTGCGGTAGAGGTGCAAAATGTTCAAGATAGCAAAATTGGAGAAAATTCCGCTTTCAATTAGCCGCAGGGCAATCAAAACTAATAAACTGTTATTAAAGTACAAATTTTACACCCTCAAAGTGTTTGAACAAATATATTTGAGTTCTGCGCTCGCCCGATCGGGGGAAGCGCAATCAGAAAGTTTCATTCAAAGAGTAAAAATCAGTTTGTCGGTGGCGATTGCTAGGTGCAAAAACTCAGGCAAAATCAGAATTGAGGCGGGAGGGCGCTAAATCGGTGAACCAGGAATTTAAACTCTCAGTTACCCCAGTTGGGGGCGATGAATATCTAGTACGGACAGAAAAGGTTGCACCCGGTGTACCCTTAGCAGAACAACAAGTCCGCTGGCCAATCGACGAATGGCTGGCGCTGTCTGCTCAACTGATGAATGACCCTTTGGTGGGCTTGCTCCAGGGAACCGCTACTGGCAATCGCTCCCGGTCACAATCGGGAAAACACTCAGCGCCTTCTTTAGTAACCCTCGGGCAACAATTATATAGCGGGCTGTTTCAAGGAAACTTGCGCGACAGTTGGACTTGCGCTCAAGGCATCGCCCAGCACCGCCGAGAACTGCTGCAACTGCGGCTAGGGCTCAAAGGCAGGGACTTGCCGCGATTGCCGTGGGAAGTTCTGCACGCGGGCGATCGCCCTTTGGCAACCGGCACCGATTTGGTGTTTTCTCGTTACCAACCAGGTACAAGTTTATTCAAACAAACCCGGATAGTGCCGAGTGGCGGGCCGCTAAAAATTTTAATGGCGATCGCCTCTCCCAGCGATCGAGACAACTTGCAGCTTTCGCGAGAAGTGCTGCAACTGCAACAAGAACTGCAAAACCGCAGCGCTAACCCCCTCAAAAACGGCTTCCATTCCCCGGAAATTCAACTGACTATTCTCGAACAGCCCGATCGAGAACAGCTTACCCAAGCCCTAGAACAAGGACATTACCAAGTCCTGCACTACGCAGGCCACAGCAACCCCGGTTCTAGAGGTGGCGAACTCTACCTAGTCAGCAGCCGCACCGGCTTAACCGAAACCTTGAGCGGCGACGACTTAGCGGGATTGCTCGTCAACAACGGCATTCAGATGGCTGTGTTCAACTCCTGTCGCGGTGCCTACGGCGGCCCATCAGGCATCACAGACGACAGCCCGGAACGCAACTTAACCGAAGCTTTAGTCAAGCGGGGGATTCCTGCAGTGCTAGCAATGGCAGAAAGCATCCCCGACGAAGTAGCCCTAACTCTGACGCGGCTGTTTTACCGCAATCTCAATCAAGGCTATCCAGTCGATCTCAGCCTGAGTCGGGCCAGGGCGGGACTAATTTCTACCTACGGTTCTCACCAGTTATATTGGGCTTTGCCCATTCTCTACCAGCACCCGGACTTTGACGGCTATCTGACCGGCGCTCCAACCCAAAGTACCGCATCCAGTGTCGGGCTGCAAATAATTGCGTCTGGAACGCAGCCGGCGGCCTCGTCCGGTACAGAATGGAAGGGGCCGTCTTCGGCCTCGGCGATCGCCCAATACGCGCCAAAGCCAGCGTCTAAAACGGATGAGTCAGACAGTGATGATGGCGAAGTTTGGGAATATTCTCCTGACCAACTAAAAGATCGCAGGGATTGGATGAACCCGAGCGAGCGACCATCGGCGGCTAATTTACCCAACTCTATTCCCGATCCAGAGTCTTCGGTTATTTCACCAAACCCTGTCGCTCAAAAGGCTCAGAAAGCGTTTAAAAAACCGGGATTGAAAAAATGTCTGGCGCTGACGCTTTGCTTGTTGCCGGTTGCTTTTAGTGCTGGCTTTGCTGGGTTGCGGTACTTGCAACACCGCAGCGCGAAACCGGAACAGTTACTCCCGGAGATGCGGACTCCCCTGTCGCAAAATTATCAAAATTAATGGGTTTAAAACCCTTGTCATTACCCACATATATGATAGTGAACGAGTAGTGCTGTAGATTTAATTTATGAGCGTTGAGAACTTCACAGACCCCGAAAAATGGGCATTACAGCAATGGGGAGACGTAGACCTGGGAGATAGCCGACGCACAAA
>JBBSNU010000328.1:0-6085 GCA_038260455.1 Chroococcales cyanobacterium
ATTGGAAGCCATGATGAGGTTTATTAATATGTAGCTGCGCCTTGACCCTATGCCCTACGGCTCCAAGCCCCTTGATTTCGATTACGATAGAAACAGGACTTACGCATTTCAAAGTAATTCTTTTTTGACCCATGAGTTCCGACTTAGTTCCCTTGCTTCCGAAAGTATCGATCGGCCGTCGCGCTGCTGCTTTCTGCATCGACGCGATCGCAGTTGGGTTGCCCAGCTTGCTTCTCGGCGCAAATCCGATCGTCCAAACCATCTTTTTTTTCCTGCTGTGGATGATCCTGCGCGTACCCATCGTCAGAAGAAACCACGGTCAAAGTCTCGGGCGCTGGGCGTTGGACATGAAAATTGCCGATGTTAGATTCCAACGGATTCCCGGAGTGCAGGAACTTTGCAAGCGCGAGGGATTGCTGGGCATTTGCGCCGCCCTAGCCTTTGCCGGTGTAGCCCGACTCACATCTACCAACGCCGCCGTCTTGCTGCTGATACTGCCGCTGGCGATCGACTGTAGCACTGCTTTCATCGACACCGCCCGGTTTCCCCAAGCTTTTCACGATCGACTCAGCAAGACGATCGTCATCGGCACCAAGCGCGGCTACTCCCTCGACATCAAAGTTAGAAGATTGCTTGACCAAGTGCAGACTAATGTGAGAAGATAATAAATTGTGTTTAAATTAGTCGAAATTTATTTAGAATTATGGCTAAAGGTGTCCGCATCATAATTACTCTAGAGTGTACTGAGTGCCGAACAAACGCGAGCAAACGCTCCAAAGGCGTGTCTCGGTACACCACCACCAAGAACCGCCGCAACACGACGGCGCGGCTGGAACTCAAAAAGTTCTGCCCTCATTGCAACAAGCACACTGCCCACAAAGAGATCAAGTAGTGATTAGTCATTAGTCAGTTGTCAGTAGTCAGTTGTTATTGGTCAACAGTCAACAGTCAACAGTCAACAGTCAACAGATAACAGACAACAGTCAACAGTCAACAGTCAACAGTCAACAGTCAACAGTCAACAGTCAACAGTCAATAAAGAATAAACCATGACTTACTTTCGCCGGCGCGTTTCGCCAATCAAACCAGGAGACCCGATCGACTACAAAGATGTCGAGTTGCTCAAAAAATACGTCACAGAACGCGGTAAAATACTGCCCCGCCGGATTACCGGTTTGACGGCCAGACAGCAGCGAGATTTGACCAGAAGCATCAAAAGAGCCAGAATTGTAGCTTTGATGCCCTTCGTAAATCAAGAAGGCTAACTCGATTTTGGATTTTAGATTTTAGATTTTGGAAACATAGGACTTACGCGAAAACAACGTCTTTTTGTCGCAAGCGAGAATCGCTAATCAAGCGCAAGATTGGGTATTGAGTCGGTGGTGCGTAAGTCTTAATCAAAATCTAAAAAGTTAAAAATTAAAGCACAAAAAGCCCAACTTTTTAGATGTTAGTTTTAACAAGAGATGTAAAAAACATAAACATCCAAAATCTAAAATCCCCGGATCGCAACCAGACAAATAGCAAGAGTAAAATATTCCAATAAAAATTAATAAAGCTGGCAAGTGGAGAAGGGAACGTTAGTAGAATTTAGAGTGCAAGGCGACCGTCGTCTGGCAGTTGCCGATCGCCCCGACGGCAAGAAAAACTGGGTAGTGGTAGACGAAAAAGGCCAACCGCACAGCATACCGCCCAAACAAATCAGCTACGAAGCAGTCGGAGAAAGTTACAAACCCTCCGACATTGCCAAATTTCTCAAAGAAGTAGAAGCTTACTCAGATCCGTCGAGTTTAGAAGTCGCTTGGGAACTCCTAGTGGGAGACGGAGAAAACACAGATCCCGAATCCCTCGCCATACTGCTATTTTCCGATCGCACTGCGGCCCAGTGTTACGCAGCTTACTGTTTGCTGTCAACAGACAAACTGTATTTCAAACAAAAGGGCGATCGCTACGAACCGCGACCGGCCGCCCAAGTAGCCGAAATCAAACACCAGCAAGAAGTAGAACAGCAGCGACACCAAGAATCCCAAGGATTTTGGAATCGAGTCAAACAGCGGCTGGCTGGGGAAAATGTCGAGTGGATTAATAGCGATCGAACTCGCCTCGACGCCCTAGAACGCTTTGCAACCCTCGGAGAAGAAGCCACGCACCGCACCCCGGCCATAGAAACTTTAGCCAGCTTAGAACGCTCCGAAAACCCCGAAGCAGCATTTCAACTCCTAGTCGATCTCGGCCTGTGGAGCACCCACGAAAACCTGTTTTTGCGGCGCAGCCAAATTCCTCTACAATTGTCCGCAAAGGTATTAGAAGTGGCCCAAAGCTGCCTAGAAAATCCCCTAACCGACTCGGAGAACAACCGTCTCGACTTAACTCACCTCAAGGTTTACACGATCGACGACGAAAGCACCACCGAAATCGACGATGGACTAAGCTTAGAATTCCTCGAAAACGGCCAGCAGCGGCTGTGGATACACATTGCCGATCCCACCAGCTTGCTTTCCCCCGGAGACGAACTCGACCTCGAAGCCAGAAAGCGCACCACTACAGTTTATCTGCCCACCGGCTCGATCCCGATGTTTCCCTCAGCATTGGCAGCCGGGCCGATGAGCTTAGTTCAAGGCAAAGAGTGTAGCGCCCTCAGCTTTAGCGTCACCTTAGACGAAATCGGCGCGGCTCAAGATTACAGCATCCACATCAGCAAGATCAAACCAACCTACCGCTTAACCTACGATGATGTAGACGAAATGCTGGAGTTGGGAATCGAAGCAGAACCGGAAATAGGGGCGATCGCCATTGCGGCAAAACTGCGGCAAAAATGGCGCGAAGTCCAAGGCGCAATCAACATTTTCATGCCGGAATCCGTGATCAAAGTCCACGGCGACGACATCGACATCCACGTCATCGACGACTCCACAGCCCGAATGCTAGTAGCTGAAATGATGATTTTAGCTGGCGAAGTCGCCGCCCGCTACGGTCAAACTCACAGCCTGCCCATACCCTACCGCTATCAGCCCCAGCCAGAACTCCCCCCCGATGAAGAACTGCTGGCCGTACCCGCAGGCCCGGCCCGCGCTTGCGCCGTGCGCCGCTGTATGCCGCGCAGCGAAATGGGCTTGACCCCCGGACGTCACGCAGGCTTGGGTTTGGAATTGTACGCTCAAGTTACTTCTCCCATCCGCCGCTATACCGACTTGCTGGCTCACTTCCAAATTAAAGCCCACCTGCGCGGCGAACCACTGCCTTTTTCTGCCCAAGAAATACAGGATATTGTGATGTGTCTCGGCACCGCAGTCAGAGAAGCTTCTACTGTGGAACGCCAAACTAACCGCTATTGGGGATTGGAATATTTGCGGCGCAATCCCGATCGAGTTTGGGAAGCTTTAATGCTGCGCTGGTTGAGGGAAGATAGCAATCTGGCATTGATTTTATTGGAAGAATTGGGCTTAGAATTGGCGATGCGATTTGGTCGATCGGTCGAAATTGGCGATCGGCTAGAAGTCAAAGTCACACATTGCGATCCGCGATCGGATGTGATTAACTTCCAAGAAGTGATTCTTGAACCCGCACAATAGGATTTTAGATTTTAGATTTTAGATTTTGGATTGCCAAAATCTTAGCGAGAGGAGTTATGCGCTGGTGGCGATCGACCAATAAGCTTAAGTTAGCAATCTCACCCGAATTTCGACTTACGAATTTAGGATAGATCGCTCTTCAACCCGCGCAGGCGGGTTTTGTTTCTGTAGGGGCGGTTTCAACCGCCGTCTCAGATCCTGTCCAGTCGATTACCATAACAAAAACGGTTCGTAGTGCGGACTTCAGTCCGCAGCGTAAGAGCGGACTAAAGTCCGCACTACAAACTAATCTGATTTCAGTCAATCGATCGCGCACCTTAACTCAAATCTCAAATTTAAAATCACAAAATGGCCAACTCAATTCACCAAGTTCAGCCGCCCCTAGAATTCATACCCCCAGCCTACAACCCCCTAGTAGTCCAGGGTTGTCAGCAAATACTCCCCTACTGGCTGCGATTTAAGACGAATATCAGCCACATTCAAGCCGAAAACGTCGAAACCCTCGCCGAACTATTCCACCAATTTCAAAATCAGAAAGTTCGCTTCTTGCTGGCCTTCCGCCACCCCAACTGCGACGATCCCTACTGTTTGGGACAACTGGTTTGGAAACTCGTTCCCCAGGCGGCGCGCGCCAAAGGTATTCCCCTGCAATTCCCGGTGCATTCCCACTTTATCTACGATCGCGGAATTCCCATCTGGGCCGGTGCTGGCGTCGGCTGGCTGTATTCTCGCCTCGGCGGTACTCCGATCGTTCGCGGTAAAATCGATCGCGCTGGATTGCGATCGGCCCGCGATTTATTCGCCAACAGCCAATTTCCCATCGCAGCCGCCCCAGAAGGTGCTACCAACGGTCACAATGAAATAGTTAGCCCCCTCGAACCGGGAATCGCTCAAATGGGCTTCTGGTGCGTTGAAGATTTGCTCAAAGCCGGACGTACTGAGGAAAAAGTGTTAATTGTGCCGATCGGCATTCAATACCGCTATGTCAACCCGCCTTGGGAACCCCTAAAAAAACTTTTAACTCAATTAGAAATAGATTGCGGACTACCACCCTTAGATCGCACCAATATCGCCAATTTAGAGGCAGAAAATTCCACTACCGAAGACCAAAATCACAAATTTCAATATCTGCGCCTGATTCGACTTGGCAGCCACTTATTAACAGTAATGTCCGAGTTTTACAGCCGTTTTTATCATAAAAAAATACAACCAACAACATCTATTTTAACATCATTATCCCTACCAGACACAACGGCCAACGATTCGGGCAACCAAGTGATGGTAGCTAGACTTACAGCACTGTTAGACGTGGCTTTGCAAGTAGCAGAAGAATATTTTAACTTAAAGCCCAAAGGCAGTTTAATAGACCGCTGCCGCCGTCTGGAACAAGCAGGCTGGGACTATATTTATCGAGAAGATATCAAAGATATTGCAGCACTTTCTTCCTTAGAAAGAGGATTAGCCGATCGCCTCGCCGAAGAAGCAAGTCTGCGGATGTGGCACATGAGACTTGTCGAAAGTTTCGTGTCCGTCACGGGCAGGTACGTCGAAGAAAAGCTGACAGCAGAACGTTTGGCAGAGACAACTTTACTGCTGTGGGACGTACTGGCTCGCATCAAAGGCGGAAATCCTTTCGGGCGACCTTCTTTGGGCAAGCAGCAGGTGCAAATGACCGTGGGCGAACCGATCTCAGTGAGCGATCGCTGGCAGGGATATCAAACCAGCCGCCGGTTAGCAGTTGCCGAACTCACTCAAGATTTGCAATCCGCTTTAGAAGCAATGATTAAATCTTAATTAATCACAATCCGAAGCAGGAAAAAGTCAGTCTCACCTTTTTGAAAAAGGCTATATCTTGCCTTTCCTTTCCCGCTCCGTTTTTGATTCCTGAAGCAAACAAGTTGTTATAAACTTGGGAAAGATGTATAATAAACCCCTATAATATCAAGTCCAGGTTAATGGGAGCATCTGTCCGCCAGCTTTTGTAGTGCGAGTTATTGAGGTGCTCGCACGGGTTCGTATAATCTGTGTTGTGTTCGCGACAATTCCCACTATCACAAAAAATGCTCCCCAGTTAATCACCAAAAAACGAGAGGGAAGCCCCGGGCTAACGACATGGGGAGGAACTCGGTAGCGGTTGAAACCGCCTTCAATATTTTTTTGTATTGGTTGTTTTGTAGGCATACTTTACCGTTGAATTGCGAATACTATGCTAATATAAACCAAGGAGGAAAACAGAATGTATGGATGCCAGCAAAATCTAATCAGTCCAGGCAAAGACTTGAAAGCCGTCTTAGAATTTCTGTGTAGTGAAGCCTCTAAATTAATCAATTGTGGAGTTTACTATTCCCGACAACTCTTCTTTAAGACAGGTCAAGTTCCAAATAGAGCTAAGCTACACAAGGTATTGGGAACAGAAAATCATAACGTCCACTACAAAGCTTTTTATTCAGATACCGCACAACAGATATTAACTAGCGTTGCTGAGTCTTTCAAGTCCTATTTGGGCTTACTGA
>JBBSNU010000329.1:0-6075 GCA_038260455.1 Chroococcales cyanobacterium
CCTGGAACGGGCTGGGCAATGCCCTAAAAGGTTTGGGCCGCAACAGAGAGGCGATCGCAGCCCACGAGACAGCCTGAGAAATTAACCCCAAATCCCACTATGCCTGGAACGGGCTGGGCAATGCCCTAAAAGGTTTGGGCCGCAACAGAGAGGCGATCGCAGCCTTCGAGAAAGCCTTAGAAATTGACCCCAAATTCCACGAGGCCTGGAACAACCTGGGCAATGCCCTAAAAGGTTTGGGCCGAAACAGTGAGGCGATCGCAGCCTTCGAGAAAGCCTTAGAAATTGACCCCAAATTCCACCATGCCTGGTACGGGTTGGGCAATGCCCTAAAAGGTTTGGGCCGCAACAGAGAGGCGATCGCAGCCTTCGAGACAGCCTTAGAAATTGACCCCAAATTCGACGATGCCTGGAACGGGCTAGGCAATGCCCTAAGAAATTTGGGCCGCAACAGAGAGGCGATCGCAGCCTTCGACAAAGCCTTAGAAATTACAGGCGATCAATTATGGCAAGCTTGGGCAAATCGAGGTGTGGCATTTTTTCAATCCGGGCGCTACACTGAAGCCATTCAAAATTGGGATGAAGGCTTACAGAAATATCAGCCCAGCAACAACGAATATCGCGAAGCTTGCGGCAGATTGCACCAGGAAAAAGGCGATGCACACTACAAATACGGCAAACAAACAGCCACTTATTTTGAATCTTTCCACAAAGCCAAAGCCAGCTACGAACAAGCCCGCGAATTCTTGAAATCGCCCGTGATTGCAGAAACTTATTTAGAAGTAATGCAAGGCTTAATTACAGTCTGCCGCAGCTTGAGAGATCCCAAAACCAGCGAGTACCTTACCGAAGCTACTACCGTCTTAGAAAATTTACTTTTAGACAATCAAACTCACCCCGAAATTAAACAGCGACTCCAGCGCAAATTTGCCGGACTTTACCAGTTAGAAGTCGATACCCTCGTCGAGTTTGGCAAAAAGACAAATGCACTAGAAAAAGCCGAAGCCAGAAAAAACTTTTGCCTGCAATGGATGCGCGCAGCTTCGCCAAACCCCACCGATAGCCCGACTTATCCCCAAATCCGATACTTGCTGGCAAACAACACCTGCACAGCGATAATTTACTGGCATATCAGCCCAGTTTCCCTGACAGCTTTTATCATTACCCCAGACAACTTTCAAACAATCTCCACACCAGTCACCGATTTATTCCCAAATTCCAAAAATCCGAGTTTAGAAAAATGGCTAAAAGACTGGAAAACCAACTATCAAAATTACTGCAAAACTAGCAAAGAAGAAAGCAAAGAATCCCATCCCTGGCGGCAATCAATGACAGCGCAATTGCAAAAACTCGCTGACATCCTCAAAATCCCCGAAATTTGCACCCACCTCACCAATATCCAACACTTAATCTTAATTCCCCACCGCGACTTGCACCTCCTCCCCCTAGATGCCCTGTTTCAGCATCCCTTAAGAGCGCCGCAACAGCCTACTGAACGTGGCGAGCAAATCCGCACAATTAGCCGCCTCCCCAGCGCTCAAATTGCCATCCTTCAGCAACAGCAAAACCCCACGGAAACAGTGCCAAATTCACTGCTGATGGTAGAGCATTCCCAAGGCAAAAGTGCATTAAAATACACAGAAATTGAAGCAGCCGCCATCAGTCAATTTTACGCGACTCAGCGCCCCGCCAATGCCGTCACAAAAACCGCAATTATTCAAGCACTCAAAGCCAACAAAGGCATCTTTCACTATACAGGTCATGCCTACCACAACACCGAAAAATCCGAAGCTTCTGCCTTAATCCTAACCGGCGGCGAAGAATTGACATTGACCGACATATTGCAGTTAAATTTTGTCAACTATTACCTAATCTGCCTCAGCGCTTGCGAAACCGGCTACACCAAAACAGGCGAGTTAATCGATGAATTCGTGGGGATAGCGAGCGGCTTTTTGCCAGAAACCAATTATATTATCAGCACCCTGTGGCGAGTGGACGAACGTTCCAGCGCTTTGTTAATGATCTATTTTTACCAGTTGTTGCAGCAGGGAATCGCGCCGCCCGCAGCCCTGCAACAAGCCAAAGATTGGCTGAGACAACTCACGAATGCTAAGCTAGGCGAGTGGTACGCCACAGAGTTGTTGCCGCTGCTGGAAAAAGCTGACCTTGAAGACCAAATTGACATTCTATTCTTCTTTGAAATGGAAGCCTCGGAACTGCAAGAAAATTCAGCTACAATAGATGAGAGACCTTACGAGCATCCCTATCATTGGGCTGCTTTCACCATCACCGGTAACGGTTAAACTAATATGACTTCTCAAGAACTTAAGTTATCAGGATTTAACGAATTTGCGCCCAAAGCTTTTTTGATTTCCCTTGCTAAATTTGAAGGAACTCTTGCACCGGAGTTGATAGCAGAAGTGAATGAATTAGGCGCGGCTTTAGTCGGCGGCGACGTGAAACAAACATCTAAACTTATTGAGGTGGCTAAGAAAGATGCTGCTTTTTACGAAGTTTTCAAGCAGGCTCATAATGATTTGCGGCAACTTGATAAGACGAATGAAAAGAATAAGTATCTTGCCGAATTAGATGAAAATACTCCTTCGCGTCAGACTACTGATGATTTTAACAATTTTTTGGCTCCTCCGCTGACTGATGCCAATCCTCAGAATGCGGCTAAAAGGCTTTTTTCTGGTGTTCGGGATTTGGTTGAACGGGTTTATGGATTGAGATTTTAATTCAATACGCTTGATTTAATCCTAATGTCATTGCGAGCGTCCCCGCGAAGCAATCGCAAAGACTATGATGCCGCTAAATTGATTAATATGCGTGCAAAGTCATTAGATTGTTAACCCAAGTTGACTCATTGCCCAAGAAACCGGGTTTTCATAATGTCTGGGAGTTGGAATCAAGTATTATCGCAAAAAACCCGGTTTCTGACTACCCCTGCCTTAATCAACAAGTGTCATAGTCTAGGCGATTGCTTCGCGGGGACGCTCGCAATGACAAAAAAACGGTTAATTGAGTCGTATTGTTGTATAGTTAAGGTTTCCGAGATTGACCATCAGGAAAAGATTTTATGCTGAAATTAGTTGACCCTACCCTAAATTTATTTACCTACACTCTCAAACAAGGGTTGGGTGTCGAAGAATCGGAAACTCGCAAAATTTATCGCAGATTTTTAGCTGGTTTACCTAAACAACTCCACAAAAAGCTAGGGGTTTCCTTTATTCCTGAAAAGAAACAAAAATTTCTGGCTGTAGATAAGGTAAAAGAAGCAGATTTAACATTTACAGGAGACCTGCATAATCATCGAGTCGAGGGCCGCTATCGCCGCTGGAATGATACTGATAATTACCAACTTTTATTTAGCGGTTATGTTGTTGATGGTAAGTATAGCACAAGCCAAGTTATTACACTGATTGAAAGTTTGCAGTATTTGACTCCAGAATTGCCGAAGTTGGAAAATATCGGCCAAACTTGGATGCTTTCGGGTTGGCTGGAATCGGGAACTGATGCGGAGGCGGCAGAACTTGCAAAAAAAGCTTACAAGAATCTATTTAAAAAAGATGGTAATCCTCAAGGAAGTGGTAAGTTTTTAGGTGGACAAGTCGCTGAATTTTGGGGAGACAAGATTGAGGATAATTTGCAACTGTTGGTAATTTTATATCCCGATGATGCTGCTTTTCGGGAATGCGCCGTTTTTTATGAACATTGGCTAGATTTGCTGTGCTTCCGCCATAAAATTATCTGGGCTTATGAAAATAGTCTGCTGCTAAAAGAACGTTTGGTGACAAACTACAACCAAATTGTGGCAATCAGAAATACTTCTAGGTTGAATCTCCCGAAATTGCTGGAGGCGATGGGGAAATTGTCTGATTTTGCGATCGACCTTAATTACCTGGAGCTGCAATACAGTACAATTAAGGTGAATCTGGAGAAGTACCAGAATAAGCTGGCCGAGATGCAAGCCAAGGCTAGACCTACTGACGATTTGCAGTTTTTACAAGTTTTTTGCGATGATGCTAAAACCAAGTATCCGAAGCAGATTAAAAAAGATATTGACAATTTCCGTCCGTGTTTGGAAATTTTGCAGAGTTTGACTGATACAATTAGAGGGACGGTGGAGATTCGGAAGGCTGAGAGCGATCGCACTTTTCAAAATATTGTCGGTATTGTCGGAGTCGGGCTGTCTACTGGCGGTACTATAGCCTCTGCAAGTGCCAATTACAAAACAGAAATCGAAGCAAACCCCGCTATTAATACTGCCATAAATACGTTGTTCCCATTTTTTGAACCTGGTTCGGGATTGAGAATAATTATGGGATTTACGATTATCTCAGGAGTGGCGGCTAGCTTGCTGACTGCGATAATTATAGTTTTGTGGCCGCGCATTTTCCGCCGTTAGTTTTACAAAAAATATCCCAAAATCCTGTAGGGGCTGGTTCACCAACCATCTATGAAACCCACAAACAATTTCATAAACCCGCCCCATCCCCGCCATTATTTACATGAACATTTCTCCAATAAATTCATCGTACATTTTGATTGTTTGTGGGGAGGGCGGGTTTATGAGATTGTTGATTTTTATCGTAAATTGTTGGTGAACCCGCCCCTACAAATTCGTCGGTGAAAGAGTATATTTTGATTGTTTGTGGGGAGGGCGGGTTTATGAGATTGTTGATTTTTATCATAAATTGTTGGTGAACCCGCCCCTACAAATTCGTCTGGTAACGAGTAATCTAATTACTGTCTCAGCAACCGCAAACCGCTCAATGTTACCAAAACTGTAGACCCTTCATGGCCGATAACGCCGATCGGCATTGTGATACTTCCTAAAAAATTAGCAGCCAACAATAGTATAATGCAGCTTAGTGCAAAAACAATGTTTTGTTTGACCACATTTTGAGCGCGGCGGCCCAAACTAATCGCATGGGCTAATTGTTCTAACTTATCTGCCATCAATACTATATCGGCAGTTTCTAAGGCGACATCGCTGCCGGAAATACCCATCGCAATGCCCACGGAAGCTTGGGCGAGGGCTGGTGCGTCGTTGATGCCGTCTCCTACCATTGCGACGGTTTGATACTGGGTTTGCAGCTTCTTAATTATGTGCACTTTGTCTTCGGGCAAAAGTTCGGCGTACACTTCATTAATTCCTAATTGGCGGGCGATATGTTGGGCGGTTTGCTCGTTGTCGCCTGTCAGCATTATGATATGTTCTACGCCTAATTTTTGCAAGCGTTTTATCGTGGCTGCTGCTTCCGGGCGGACTGTATCTGCTACTGCAATGATGCCCAAAATTTCATCGCCGTTTGCCACCCAAACAACTGTTTTGCCTTCACCTTGCAACTGATGACTTACTTCAGTCAATTCGGCAGTTGCTGCGACAAAATCGGCTTTACCAATAGTAATGATTTGATTGTTAACTTTACCGACAATTCCGTGACCAATTTTTGCTTGTACGTCGATCGCGCTTGACAACGGTAACTTTTGCTGCTGGGCGGCTTGGACAATTGCTTGGGCGATCGCGTGTTCGGAATGAGTTTCGAGGGCCGCAGCCAATTGCAGAACTTCTGTTTCAGTATATCGGGCTGCTGGTACAATTTTGACAACTTCAGGTTTTCCCGTGGTGAGAGTTCCGGTTTTGTCAAAGGCGATCGCCCGAACTTTACCAATTATCTCCAATTGCGCGCCGCTTTTAAACAAAATTCCCTGTTTCGCGCCGTTAGCCATACCCGAAAGCAGCGCCGGCATAATCGAAGCCATCAGCGCGCAGGGGGATGCGACTACTAGAAAAATCAGCGCCCGATAGATTGTATCTTCCCAACTCCAGCCTAGAACAAAGGGCGGCAAAATTGCCAGCAGCAAGCCTAAACCGACAATTAATTTAGCATAACCGCGCTCGAACTTTTCCACAAATTGCTGAGAAGGAGGCGCTTCTGTTTGCGCTTGTTGTACCAGCCGAATCACTCGCTGAATCAAACTGCTTTCGGGAGTTTTGTGAACTTCCAATTGTAGCGCGCCGGCACCGTTAATCGTGCCTGCATAGACTTCATCGCCGGCGGTTTTTTC
>JBBSNU010000330.1:0-6050 GCA_038260455.1 Chroococcales cyanobacterium
GCAGCGGTGGCGATCGCCCAAACCAGACTCGACGGTGGCTGCGATCGACCTTCTTCTATATTTTCGGCGATCGAGACACTGATGTCCTCACTGTCATCAACAAAATTTTCCCTATTCTCCATGAAATCTGGCACTAGCTGAGCGGTCAAAATATGATGCCATCGAATGTGCTTGCCACGCAATAGTTAACCGCTAATTTTAGTTCCCGCAATCGTAATATTAGAATAATCCACAAAACCTTAAAAAATTGTGAAAGCAATAACTCTTCTCGGCTCCACAGGATCCATCGGCACTCAGACTCTGGATATTGTAGCTCAATACCCCGAACAATTTCGGATTGTCGGGTTAACAGCAGGACGAAATGTCAAGTTGCTGGCGCAGCAAATTCGCCAGTTTAAACCAGAAATTGTCGCGATTTGTGACGAAGATAAATTACAGGAATTGCAGGAGGCGATCGCAGATATTGACCCTCAACCTATTTTACTTGCTGGGGAGTCAGGCGTTGTCGAAGTTGCCAAATACGGCGACGCTGAAGCCGTAGTCACCGGCATAGTTGGCTGTGCGGGTTTGCTGCCAACAATTGCGGCTATAGAAGCAGGCAAAGATATCGCCTTAGCGAATAAAGAAACCTTAATCGCCGGCGGCCCCGTTGTCAACCCCTTAATCGAAAAATACGGTGTTAAAATATTGCCGGCTGATTCGGAACATTCGGCAATTTTTCAGTGCTTGCAAGGCATACCGGCGGGAGGGTTGCGCCGGATTATTCTTACAGCTTCCGGCGGTTCTTTTCGAGATTTGCCGATCGACAAATTAGCAGAAGTAACAGTCGCCGATGCCTTGAAACATCCGAATTGGTCGATGGGGCAGAAAATCACAATTGATTCTGCGACTTTGATGAACAAAGGATTAGAAGTAATTGAAGCTCATTACTTGTTCGGCATGGATTATGACGACATTGATATTGTCATCCATCCCCAGAGCATAATTCACTCGTTAATTGAACTGCAAGATACGTCAGTTTTGGCGCAATTAGGATGGCCGGATATGCGCTTGCCGCTGCTTTACGCTTTGTCTTGGCCGGAGCGAATTTCTACAGATTGGCCGCGGCTGGATTTGGTAAAATCTGGTGATTTGACTTTCCGAGAACCCGATCACGAAAAGTATCCTTGTATGCAGTTGGCTTATGCGGCGGGACGTGCGGGCGGTTCGATGCCTGCGGTGCTGAATGCGGCAAATGAACAGGCTGTAGGACTATTTTTGGAGGAGAAGATTCAGTTTTTGGATATTCCGAAGTTGATTGAGCAAGTGTGCGACAAACATCAAACTGATAACTGTGAAAATCCGGGTTTAGATGATATTTTGGCGGCGGATAGGTGGGCGCGGCAGGAAGTTTTGGCGATGAGTGTCGAATTGGGCGATCCTCTTCGAGGGCTTCGCTAACGGATTCTTTCAGTTCGCTAATTGTATCAGCAGACTTGCCATTACCCACAAGCCCGCCGGGGAATTTATTCCCCGTCTCATAGCTAAAGTCGGTTGGGAGCATCTCAGTTTTGCATTTATAGTGCGAGCTTAAGAGCTCGCTCCTGCGTACAATACGCGAGCGGGGACGCTCGCACTATAATAAAAAAAATCCTTTTTGCAAAACTGAGATGCTCCCAAGTCGGTTTTAACCGACTGTCAAACCTTCATTAATAGATATCCAGTCCTCTTTTAGAGGACTTCAGCTATGAGACAGGGGTTTTCAACCCCTGGCGGACTTGTGGGTAAGCGCAATTACGGACTATTCCAAAAAGTGCCAAATATCGAGCAAAACCAAATCAAACTTTTGCCCGATCGATTCTTAAATCCCTTGATAAAATAGAGCTATAAGTCCCATTCATGGAAGCAACCGATGCAAACAGAAACCAAACCAACAGTATTTGAGCTAAATCAACTAATTATCCCACCAGGCAATAAAATAAAGTTACAAAACGTTAGTTGGGAAATGTACGAAGCTATCCTAGACGAGTTAGGGGAAGGCTACGCAATTCGACTTACTTATTACAAAGAAACACTGGAAATTAGGAGGCTACTACTAGAAGATGAAAAAGCTAAATCACTAATTGGTGACTTTGTTAACTTACTTCTGGAAGAGCTTAATATTGATTGTGATGTTTTAGGTTCCACTACCTTCAAAAACAAAGAGATGCAGAGCGGCGTAGAACCTGACGATTGTTTCTATATTCAGCATGAAGCTGCTATCAGAGGTAAGGAGAGAATAGATTTAACAGTAGATCCGCCTCCCGATTTGGCGATCGAGATTGACAACTCCTCACAAACCAGCTTGAGCAGCTATCAAGCTTTGAAAGTGCCGGAACTTTGGAGATATGACGGGCGAATCCTGAAAATCTATCTACTCCAAGATGGAAAATATATTGAGTCTGATAGCAGCCAAAATTTCCCCGACTTTCCCATTGTTGATGTAATTCCTCAATATGTCGATCTCAGCAAAACTGAAGGCAGAAGCCCGACACTCAGAGCATTTCGAGCTTGGGTAAAAGAGCAACTACAAACAAAAGACTCGTAGGGGCGGGTTTCACCCACAATCTTTGACTTTCACCCGATATCTACACAAACCCGCCCTCTTCACTTTGTATTAAACACTAACTCCCCACTTTCGCTGCAAAATCAGCCGCACTCATTTTTTCGTACATTTCAAAAGGTTGATGAATCCAAGGATTGTCAGCCAAATAATCTACATAATAATCCGGCTTCGCCACAGAACAAGCCTTGTACCAAAGCACAGCCGTCCGAATTTCCTGAATATCCTCGCCGTAGCGATTTTGCAGCCAAAGGATACCTTGATCCAAACTAATTCCCGAATCTACCAAATCGTCAACTAGCAGGATGCGGCTGCCCAAATTATCGCCCACCATAGTCAAATTAGGCGCAAACTCGATCGCCCGCCGGACTTTTCCCTCCGCCCCACCATAGGACGAGGCCGCTAAAATCGCCAAAGGTTTGTCGAAAATCCGCGACAGAATATCGCCCACCCGCAGCCCACCCCTCGCGATACACACAATGCGATCGAATTTCCACTGAGATTCATCAATTTTTACAGCCAAATCCTCAATTGTCCGATGATACTCAGACCAAGAAATGTAAAGGTCGCTCATGCCTAATATTATTGAAATATCAAAGATATTATATATTTTGAGGCAAATGACATGAATCCAGACGAACTTCTCAGCCGGTATGCAGCCGGAGAACGGGTTTTTCACAAAATAGACCTAGCCGGGGCGAATATGTCAAGGACAAATTTGCGCGATATTGACTTGACTGGAGCGAATTTAAAAGGTATAAATGCGATCGGCATCATCCTTTACAGAGCCAATCTGTATCAAGCCAATATCAGCCAAGCCAATATCAGCCAAGCCAACCTCATGTCGGCTAATTTCGGCGACTGCGAGGCTGTGGGAGCGAATTTCAGTGGAGCCATCTTGCGTAGTGCGGTGCTCGGCGGGGCAGATTTAACCGGGGCGAGTCTCAGAGGTGCAGATATGAGAGACGCCAACCTTCAGCGGGCAATTTTGATTCAAGTCTATGCAGTTAACGTTAACTTGCAAGGTGCCAACTTGACAGAAGTAAAACTTTGCCACATCAACCTCAGCAAAGCAAATTTAACCGACACCAACTTTACACAAGCTGATCTCAGCCATGCTAAACTGACTCAAGCAAATCTGAGTTGGGCCAATTTGACCGAAGCCAATCTCGAAAAAGCGGATTTGAAGGGAGCCAATTTGAGTGGAGCTAACTTGAGCTCTGCAAATCTCCATCTAGCTGATTTGAGCGGAGTTTCCCTTAAGGGAGCAAATCTCCGGGGAGCAAACCTGCATCAAGCTTCTTTGCGCGGGACAAATTTGAACGAGGCGAATCTGAGAGAAGCGATGATGCCTGACGGCAAAATTTCTGAGTAAATAAGCTGGCAAAATAGAACTTTAAACCGCGGGGTGCTGGTGGCGCACCCTACCTTTACTTTAAATCCTGATTTTATTGAGGGGATTTAATTCTGTCTTTAGGTGAATGCGTTTTTAAACTGATACCGTACCCCGTACCATCCAAAATGAAGAGGCAAAAATTTTAGATTACTGTTCAATCTCCAGATTCATCTGTTGACTAAATCTAAAATCTAAAATCTAAAATCTAAAATCGACTGACTGTGCATTTCCACAGAATCTGCAAAAAATTTTGTACTTGAGTTTAATCTACCACTTTCAGCCAGCCCCGCCGAACGGCGTGGAGCAAGCGGTTGATGGCTGTTTGATCTTCTTCGGTAAGACGGTCATTTAACAGCGCTGTCTGGAGCTGGTGTCGGTGAGTGGGAGTCAACAAACCCGAGTGATATACCTGAAAGACTAGCTCTGCAATACTAAATTGAGGTAAGAACGTTTGGGTCATCTGGGTCATCATTGGTTTCTTTTTTGAATTCACTTTTAGTAGTATTGACTGATTTTCTAAAATTTTATGTGATTCAAATACGCGAGTTAATGTGATTCTTTCGGCCTTGATTTGTGATTTGTGTCAGCCCAACTTGGGGATCGTATTTTCCTAAATCGAGAGAGAAACTCTTAACACAAACTCCGTCACGATTCCTGGCTTTTGGTAACTCCGAAATCTGTAGTTTTTGTTAAGAGACTGCTACAAATAAATTAATATTTTTCTCATAATAGACTACTAATGTCTGCTAACTAAATCGATAGATTTAATAAAATCTAAAAATTTTACCGGAAAAAATGGGCTTAAAGCCTCCCCTTTGTTGGGGAAAGAAAAAATTAATTTCACTCGCTCGTAATCCTGTTGGGGTAAGTCTTTCAGTCAACTGACAAGCTGTTTGCTGTGGGCTGTCAACTGTGGAACGGGTGTAGTGGTGGAGGATTTTTACGTGGATCTACTTAGGGCTTGCTAACTGTTGACTACTTCCGATCAAAAATCCCGGCTTCTTCAAGAAACCGGGTTTGCTCGAAACGATCGCCACACAATTTTTTTTTAATAAGGTTAAAAGCTTTAGAGGATAGAAAGTATAGCAGTGCGAGCTCTCATATGAGGTTTTGCTCCCTCAATCCCCCAATCCCCCAATCCCCCAATCTAAAATCTAAAATCTAAAATCTAAAATCTAAAATCGACTGACTCCTCACCTTTCTGAGAAAGGCGATATATCTGAGGGGACTAATCGGAAATTCCGATCCATCCGCGGCGGATGGCGTAAAGCAGGCGGTTGACTGCATCTCGGTCATCTTGGCCCAGAGCGCTTTGGCAGAACGAAAGCAGTTTGTGGCTTTGAGTGCGAGTCAGATTGCCTGAATAGGTTACTTGATAGAATAGTTCAGCGATCGCCCGATCGGATTTTAAAGTCAGAGCTTGCATAAAATTTCGTTAATCTCGACTATTCTAATATGTAGTGTTTGAGATTAGAGTAGGGTGATTGCCGTCAGCTAAGCTGTGCGATCGTTCTGAACTATACTTGCGATCGAAGTCTGGGAGTATAGGTGAGTTAAATCACAAACAACCAGAGACTCGATCGCCTTTGGGGTCATTTCCGGGCTACTCTCAAAGTTTGACGAAACGTCTAAAACTCCTGATAACAAGGCTTTGAGCGCCGCTGACCGTCGCGAAAGTGCGTTTTGAAGGCGACATCTTGGGGTGTGGAGTCTGATATCTGTGAAAGTTTGGGCGATCGACACTTGCAGGTTCCGGGAAAATTTGCGATCGGCGAACCGCACCCTGAGATACAATAATTATAAATACTTCGAGCCCATCTATAGAATAACAGGTAAAACAATGATCGTTATTGGCTACTTTTCGATTGCCTTAATCGTTTTTATTGTTTGGTTCATAAATTTTTGGAACGATACTGCGACATCCAAAACCGACTTAATTTCTTGGATAGCCTTAATAATCGGCCCTCTGATTTGGCCTGTTGTTCTGCCCCTATCCCTTTTGCAAATTACCAGCAAAAAGTCTGTTGTAGTAGCTAAATCCGAGCAATAGTTTTAATAAATTGTAGAAGTAAC
>JBBSNU010000331.1:0-6046 GCA_038260455.1 Chroococcales cyanobacterium
CCAAGCAACGCAATGACTCTTCGCTTGTCCCGCAATAATTACCGCATCAAAACCGAGCAGCTTATCAATAAAACTAGCATTCTTTTCCGCAATCGGCTTTCCATCACATCCATCTAACACTTCCGGTTGCAAAACCGAATAATTTTCGGTTAGTGGATTGCCACCTTTAATTTCAAAAAGTGCTTGACTTTCGCGCGCCATACTATGAAAAAATATCGCTTCTTCCACAGCCGAAACCAGGGCGTGTCCGATGCCGCCCAGCATCGAGTGATAGGGCCAAATAGTCAACGGAAATTTGCCATTGTCACTGAGTTTCTGCACGTAGTGAAGACAGTGTTTTTGTAGTGCCGCATAATTCCCGCCCGCGATGCTGTCGGCGACGGCTGGGTTGACTTGCCAAATTCCTTGCTGCACGTCTTCCGGAGTAATTAATGTGGCGGCGGGAACGGGGTTTTCGCCTGCATCATTAATCCAAAATATGGGATGAAAAATTTGCATAGCGGTATGCGTGTCCATTGTCGGCGCGATAGTTGTAATTCCGTCTAAATTGCGGTAAATGAACTCGCACAGCCGTACATTGTCGTCTACTGCACCGCTACCCGAACGCCCGCCGACAAACAGTTCAAATTCTGGTATGCAAAAAGTATTTTGGGCATCAATTATCAACAAACAAATGCGATTTTTATCCCTAGCAGCGGGCAGAATACTGTGTTTGATAGCCCATTCTTTAGCTTGATCAGCACGTTTTTGATAAAGTACACGCCAGACTTCGCTGACTTTTGTTGAGTCAAAATACTCAGGAATCGGGAGTAAGCTCTTTGCAATCATAGCTAATTTATTTTGCGGTAGTTGTGGCAATAACTTAAGTTAGAATTATAAAAACCTTAAATCATTCATCAACCTTTCCTTCTCTCCCTTCTTTCTCTGCGCCCTCTGCGCCCTCTGCGGTAAAAAAAAAATCAAAAATTTCATCGAATTAGACTACAATAATCATAGCTATTTACGGTGAATCATGCCACAACCAGAAAATCCTAATTATTCCCGGAATATTTTTCAACGCAGATTATTATTTTTGTCGATCGCCCTTTTCATCCCCATCTTAATTGTAGCAACTAAATCTCCCTACGTTCAACAACTTTTAAGAACTGTTTTAATCCAAATCCAGCATTTAGGCATT
Source organism: Chroococcales cyanobacterium (assembly GCA_038260455.1). Taxonomy (GTDB): domain Bacteria; phylum Cyanobacteriota; class Cyanobacteriia; order Cyanobacteriales; family Microcoleaceae; genus Microcoleus. Next base: position 1,178 of record JBBSNU010000331.1, read on the forward strand.
TGGGGCCCAGTTGCTTTCATCGCTACCTACAACTTAGCTACTATACTGTTTATACCTGGTTCCGCGCTCACCCTCGGAGGCGGGGTGCTGTTTGGCCTGTGGTGGGGCTCCATCTACGTGTTTGTCGCAGCAACTTTAGGGGCTACCTTTGCTTTTGCGATCGGGCGATATTTGTCGCGCGATCGCGTGGTAAAATACATGGAAGCTCACCCGAAGTTCAAAGCCCTCGATCGCGCCGTTGCTAAATCAGGATTTAAAATAGTCTTTTTAACCCGCCTTTGTCCTTTATTTCCCTTCAATTTATTGAATTACGCCTTGGGAATTACCCAGGTTTCTTTAAAAGATTACGTGTTAGGTTCCTTCGGGATGATTCCGGGAACTTTTCTGTACGTTTACTCTGGTTCATTGATAGGAGATATTGCTGCAATTGGTACGGTAACTATACCGACAAATCCCCACGCAGAAGTTGTAAAATGGTCGATCAATCTGATCGGTTTTACTGCTGCTGTCGCAGTAACTTTATATATAACTAAGATTGCTCGCAAGGCTTTGGATGAAACTGTTTAATTAGGAGAATTTGCTCGTGTCGCAGTCAAAAGTCGATCGCGTAACAGTCCCCCCGATGGACGAATACAACCAAAAATTAGTCTCCTATTTGCATCCCTCCGATTGGGTAAACCCGCAGCCCGCCAGCAGTTACAATTTAGTAGTAATTGGCGCGGGGCCCGCCGGATTAATTGTGGCGGCGGGGGCGGCGGGTTTGGGTGCAAAAGTTGCTTTAATTGAAAAACATTTGATGGGCGGCGATTGTTTGAATGTCGGTTGCGTACCTTCAAAAAGTTTAATTCGATCCTCGCGCACTGTCGGCGATATCTGGAATGCTCATAAATTTGGCGTTCATCTTTCTAACAATCCAGAAGTGGATTTTCCCGCAGTCATGGAACGGATGCGCCGGATTAGAGCCGGAATCAGCGATGTTGATTCTGTTGAACGTTACCAGCACAAATTAGGAGTCGATGTTTTCTTAGGTTCCGGTAGTTTCACTAGCAATTCTACCATAGAAGTTGCCGGCCAAACTCTGCGCTTTAAAAAAGCAGTAATTGCCACAGGTGCAAGGGCGCGACAACCACAAATTCCCGGCTTACAGGAAGCTGGATATTTGACAAATGAAACTGTATTTAACATCACTCAAAAGCCTCAGCGTTTGGCCGTAATTGGCGCTGGGGCGATCGGCTGCGAATTGTCTCAAGCCTTCCGCAGACTGGGTTCGGAAGTCGTATTATTACACAAGAATGCTCACATTTTGGACAAGGAAGATGCGGATGCAGCCGAAATTGTGCAGCAGACTTTTGTCAGAGAAGGTATTCAGCTAGTTCTGGAATCCAAAATAGAGCGCATTGAGCAAACAAATGCAGGAAAAGTCATTTATTATCAATTGTATGGCAAGGAAGCGTCGGTAACGGTAGATGAGATTATTGTGAGTGTGGGGCGATCGCCCAACGTGGAAGGATTGAATCTGGAATCTGTCAGCGTAGAATACGACACACAAAAAGGCGTATTTGTCAATGACAATTTGCAAACTACCAATCCCCGCATTTATGCCGCTGGGGACATTTGCATGAAGCATAAATTTACTCACGCTGCTGATTTTGCCGCGAGAATGGTGATTCAAAACACTCTATTTTTCGGGCGCAAAAAGCTCAGCGCTTTGACGATACCTTGGTGTACTTATACAGATCCCGAAGTAGCGCGCGTCGGAATGGGCGATCGCGAATTTCAAGCCCAAGGAATTGATGTCGATACATTTTTAATTCCATTCAGTCAAGTCGATCGGGCAATTATTGACGGCGAAGAAGAAGGATTTGTGAAAATAAACGTCAAAAAAGGCAGCGACAAAATATTAGGTGCAACAATTGTAGCGCGACACGCTGGGGATATGATTAATACAATTACATTGGCAATGGTTAACAATATTGGTTTAGGAAAGATTGCAAATGTAATTCACCCCTATCCAACGCAAGCTGATGCGATTCGCAAAGCCGGGGATGCGTACAATCGCACTCGCTTGACTCCCTTTGTGAAAAATTTGTTCAATAAATGGCTAGCTTGGACAAGGTAATTTGAGCTATTTTGCCATGAATCGTAGGGGCGGGTTCACCAACCATCTATGTGAAAAATAAATAATCTCGTAAACCCGCCCCACCCGATCGCAAATACAAATCTACCATTAATTTATTGGATAAAATGTTGATGTAAAATTGGGCGTTGGCGGGCGGGTTTATCAGATTGTTTGATTTGTGTTCGAGATTTCGGTGAACCCGCCCCTACAGAGATTGTGGTTTTCAACATTCCCATTTATGTTTCCGTACATTGATTGACTAATCAATTAAATGCAATCTATCCTCATAACCCCGCATTATCTTCTTTAAGACGTGCCTTAACCTTTCAAAGTCAGTATCTTCTAAGGAGAAAGTAATTGCAACCTCATCATATTCTGGAAGAGTTATTCTATCGGAACCGAAACGAACAGTAAATTGATTGCGACTAAGAGTAACCCAATCGACACCTACATCTTCTACCCAATTGTCATCGTCCAGCTCTGCATAGATATTTTTTCTGTTAGGAACAGTCTCTTCTTCAGACCCTTCTTTTCGTGTCAGGATGAAATAATGTTCGCCCTCTTCCGCTTCAGAAAAACCCACATACAAATTGGCTTCAATAGCATCAAAGCTAGTAGCGAAAAATTCAAATTTCATAAAGCATTCTACTTTTCAGTGTCCCTTGCTGAAACGTTAAAAAAATTGAAACTACCAACGGGCGATCGCTAATCAATTTTAATCTAACGCTGTCATCAAAGTGACACAGGAGCGCTACCTTAAAAATCCCCTTCATCTACTTGAAATACAGTCAATCCCAAGCTTCTCCACATATCAACCACCTGCTGGCGATCGTCCAATACAAACTTAACATTATATTGCCCTGCAATCTGCTGCCGATAGATTTCCTCTTTCATAATCGCATCCTTCCTCATATCCCCAGTTTTCCGCAGATAGAGGCCTGCATAATTGACCTCGTATTGCCGTAACCATTGTTCAGTCTGAGGTTGACAGTCATCGGTTCTACCCGATACTACGATAATATTAGCGCTGGACTGCCACTTGCGGACAGTATCTAGGACTGGCTGATTCGGTAAATCGCGATCGCACTTTGAAGCATCAAAAGGATTTCTACCATTGAGAAGTGCCAGCGTACCGTCCATATCCACAAGAATTGCATCCGGCAAATCCGGGTTATATTCCGGCGGCGCAACCGGAACCCGTACATACTTATTGTACATCTTCATGATCACATCTTTGCCCACCGAATTAAGCCTTTTTAAATCCCGTTTAATACATTCCTCGACCGGAACTTGCAGGAAAGAATCATTAACTTCGACAACAGCTTGACCTTTGACTAACTGTTTAATATGTTCGATATGCGGCCCAAAATTAGTATCATCAACAATCACGTGCTTGCCGCTTTCCAAAGCAATCAAAATAATCGTATTTCTCAACTGCACAATAAACTTTTCATTCGCCGGCGACCAATGGGAAGCATGAGCCATTTCTCTCAGCAAATCTTTATTAGTCCGCACCCATCTTGCAGGTTCAGACAGCAGCAATTCCCTCGCAAATTGAGATTTTCCAGAAGCAGGTAAACCGACAAGCACAACAACTCTTTTCATGGCAATAAATAATAGCTAATTGGTCAGTAATTGGTAGGGTGCGGATACATCAAAAATCTATAAATTTCATCGACAATCTCATGGCGACGCACCTGTACTGGGTGGGGAATTTTACACTCGCATCTTACTTGATGCGACTACAAATCATTGATTAGTTAGTTTACAAACCTAAATTGATGTAATCCAAACCCAATAACTCTTCCATCTTATTTATCGTAACATCGCGGAGAGCTTCTTTCACGCCTGCAACTCTGCGGGCCCGTAAAGAAAACAAAATCCCCGCATACGGCAAATGTTTCACCGCGAAAGCAAAATCTTTCTGAACTTCGATATGTTCATGCTGTCGATAAACCCCCTCAATTTCTTCAACCAAACATTGATACTTACTCTTAACTTGTTTATACAACTCACTCCACTCTGGAAAATAAGTTAAAAACTCTTCTCCTTCATTAGTCAAAACAATTTCGATCATCCTGCGGGTAGAAAACCCTTCGCGAAGATGGGAAATCGCGACATATTGCGGAGACTTAACCTTAACTCGGTTGAAGTTAGCGTCGCAAATAATATACCCTTCCGAATCCATCGGATCTAAATGTTGAGATGCTTCGATAACTTCTTTCCAGCTAGTCAAAGGATAGAAATTGACTACTTTCCACACATATCTGTTAGCCCAAAAATGGGGATCTGTTTCTCGCAGTGTTTCAGTATTGCGAACCCCGTGTAGCACGATGTCATTGTTGTTTTGCTGAACAACTATTCTATTATAAGGTGTCATCAACTCAAAGATAAAACACTCATCGGTTGCTTCCGGCAATTCATATCCTAATTCTTTCCAGACTTTCCAAAAAAGTTCGGCAAAGCTAAATCCAAAACCGTTAACTTCGCCGGCTGCGTCGGGAGTACCGCTAGATTGCACTCTCCATTCTCCCTGATAAAAATACATGACAATCAGAGAACCGTCTAATTTTTCGTAAACTTTGGCGCTACTCCAATCAATTGCTGCCGCGTGGCCTTCCCCGTAATTGAAAAATTTGTCGTAGGGATAAGAAACTATTTCCCAGTTTTGAGATGAATCTAAAATAATGCCTCGACACTGCTGGACTATTTTTTCGCCCAGCGGGGATTCTATCTGCGAGTATTTCAGA
>JBBSNU010000332.1:0-6044 GCA_038260455.1 Chroococcales cyanobacterium
GAAGAGCCGACTTAGATAAACTGATTGCTATAGTACCCCGAAACCTGGTTTTTTTACCAAAACACTAGCCAAAACAATCTTAATTTCGGTAAAAAACCAGTTTTCTAGAGTCTTCTGTGTAAGCCATGTAATTAAGGAGTTGATGTACCTCGCGGAAATTGAAAACCGCTATATCCGCTCGCCTAGCGCTATTTAGCAGGACTCGGAGCCGGAGTTGGCGGTTTTTCTTCTTGCTCTAACGGCAGGAGTGCGTACAAGTCAAAAGCCGTTTTAATTTTAGTTACCGGCTGCTCCACTGGGACTATTTTCCCTTTCAAAAAATCGATTTCTAGGGACTGAGTTGATGCTAGCAATTCAGATTTCAAATTCCTCACTACTAACAGGGACTGCATCAACTCCAAACTACGCATAAAATTGCGGGTTTGAGCGAAATTACCTTCAAACTCTACCTTATATTTTTTGCGCCTGAGCTTGCCAACCAGGGACGGCCCGAAGGACGTATCGTTGAGAATATCAGGGTCTGGAGCTCCCGCGGCGGTTGCTGTAGCTGGCGGCATATCCGGCTCAAATTTGGTAATTTTAGCCTTGAGGTCGTCTCCTTGCACGCCGGCGTTGATGCGATTAACCAGTTGGGTCATGTCAAGCAGCAGGGTGTTGGCGCTCGCATCGCTGGCAAACATTGCCGTCACTTGGGCGCGGCGCTGTTTTGCTTCTTCTTGCTTGGCTTCTGCTTCTGCCTTTTTTTGAATTTGAGTTTGCAATTGCACTTGCGTTTGCTTGCTTTCGGCAAGTTTTTGCTTGAATTCGCCGCTTTTTTGGAATTCTGGGAGTACGAACTGGTAGCCTAGGTAGCCGGCAACGCCGAGGCCGAGAACCGCGATGCCTATGGCTTGGACTTGGGGTGTCAGCTTAATGCCGAATATTTCCTGACCCCCTGTCTCTTCTGCTTTGCCGCTGGGAATAAACTCGTTTGCTGCTGTCATGGTTTTTTCACTTCTCCTTTTTGTGATTCTAGTATTCCTTTTTCTTGAAGTGTTTCTATCCGTATTGCTAGTCCGTCTGCTTGCTTGTTCCGCAGTTCGGAGAGCAACTCGGAGGCGCCTGTCGGGCTGAGTGTGGTTTCAATTTTATATTCCACCACGGGTCGCAGTTTGGGAAGTTCTGCTGCCGATGCGCTTGGGTTGCGTACTTGTAATTGTGTGGGGTTGTTTTTTAATGTGGCCGCTACCAGTTTGGTATCGGTGTCGAGGAAGAAAGGAGAGCGCTGGACTAGCAGAATAAAGTCGTTAACTTGAGCAAAGGTACTTGCTATCCCTGAAATTTGTACTTTTGCAGTTCGGGGCGGGACGACGGGGGTGGGAGCAGCCACTGGGGTGGGGCTAGCTGGGGACGGACTGGCCCCCGGAGACGGACTGGCCCCGGGGGAGGCGGCGGGAGTTGCTGCCGGCGGTGGGGGTGCTGCAACGGGGGCGGGACTTGGGTCGATTTGTTCGATTTTGGCAATTTGCACTCCGGCGGGAGTGCGGGCGCTGATGTCTTGCAGCATCGCCGACCAGGGTTTAATTTGGTCGAATACTCCGGCTAATGCTTTGTATTCGCCGGTAACTTTGTCGGTTTCGGCGTTGATGGCTTTGATGGCGCTGGCTTGAGTGTTTAATTTTGCCAGTTCTTGGTCGATGGTTGCTTGTTCTGCGGCTAAGCCGGTATTTTCGTTGGTCGCCCACCACCAGGCGCCCATGACTGCGGCGTTGAGGCCGAAGGCAAACAGCAGCGCCCCTATGAGGGGCAGTTGGTCTTTTGCTCCGCCGGAACTTCTTTTAGCTGAGCTTTTGGCTGCTGTGACTGGTTTGTAGTCGGGGCGGTCGTTGAGAAAATTAATATCTAGGCTGTACATGGCTTCACTCGATTTTATAGCTGAAGGAAGAAGTCATTGGTCAATAGTCATTAGTCATTGGTCATTGGTCATTGGGCATTGGGCATTGGGCATTGGGCATTGGGCATTGGGCATTGGGCATTGGGCATTGGGCATTGGGCATTGGGCATTGGGCATTGGGCATTGGGCATTGGGCATTGGGCATTGGTCATTAGTCATTGGTCATTGGTCATTAGTCATTAGTCATCAGGAAGAAGGAAGAAAAAAGAAGGCAGAAGGAAGGCTTTAGTTAGCGTCGCGAGAGACTTTTGGTGGCAATCGACGGCTGATGTTTGAGCAATTAAGAACGTCTTAACTGTGAGGGCGGTTGCTTTAAATTTGAAATTTTAGATTTTAGAGTGAGCGCCAGATTGCGGTACAAGTTAAGGGTTTATTTAGGGAAGAAGGAAACAATTTTCTGCCTTTTTCCGAAGGAAGTGGTTGCTTCTATCTCGGATATTCTACCTTTTACTTTTTACCTTTTACCTCCAATATTTTACCTTCTGCATCAGGGGTCTTCTTTTTTCGGAGGAAGCTTTTTCCTAAAATTCTCAAATCTGTTTTTCTACTATTATCTAAAACTGTTAGGTTACAGCACCTCCCTGAGTCCTAAACCTAGGGCTACTCCTAAGCCGGCTCGCTGTTCAGGGCTAATTTCTTCGCTGATTTCGAGTCCTAGGGTTTCGATGGGATCGACTTGGGATGCGGGCAAGCTTAATCTTTGCATAAAAAATTCGTCGAGTTTGCCGATCGCGGCTCCGGGGCCTGCTAGCAGCAGTTGCGCTACTTCGAGTTCTTCGCTCTGGTTGAGGTAAAAGTCTACTGAGCGGCGCAGTTCGTCTGCGAGTTCTCCCAATACTTTAATCATGGCATTTGTGCCTGGATTGGCGTCTCCCGATGCGCCCATTGTATCTGTTACTGGCAGGGTCATGCCTTGCAGTTCGGTTGTGTCCCTGCTTGGGGGCAGGTTCATGGCTTGATTGAGGGCGCTCTGGATTTGGTAGGTGCCGATCGGGATGGTACGGTTAAATTGTGGTATGCCGTCCACTACTATAGCTAATTCGGTACTGTCAAATTCTATGTCTGTGAGGACGGCGGCTTCTTGGGATGAAAATTGTTGCAGTTGGTCTTTGAGGGTGCGAATCAGGGCAAAGCTGGTTACTTCTAGCACGTCTATGATCAGTCCGGCTTCTCTGAAGGTTTCGATGTATGTGTCGGTAACTTCTCTGCGGGTTGCGACTAACACGACTTGCACTTTTTCTACGCCATCGTCATCTACAAATAGGCCTATTTTTTGATAGTCTACATCGGCGTCTTCTCTAGGAAACGGCAAGTACAGCCCTGCTTCTGCGTTCATGTAATCCCGCAGTTCTTCTTCGTTGAGTTCTGCTGGAACTGGAATTAGGCGGATCACAGCTTCGCGGCCGGGAATGGCTGTGGCTACTTTCTTGGCTTTGATTTTGTTTTCGGCGAGGACTGACCGGATGAGTTCTGCCATTCCTGGCGGATCGACTATTTGCCCTTCTTGCACCATGTCTTCTGGTACTTCTATTGAGGCTAGGATGCCTAATTTTAATGCCTGAGCTTTCTTTTCGAGCTGAATGATGTTGATACGGTCTGGGGCTATTTCGATCCCGATTCCTGGCTGGCGTTGGGAAAGTAGACCTTTGAAAAAGTTAACCATGTGATTGGGTCGCCGGTAGTTGCTATTTTTTGATTTTGTAGTTGGCCAGCCTGATTCAGCCGTTGGCTGTTGGAGGGTGATACCATTTGCGATTTTCAATTAGGAATGACCCATCGGCCGGCGGGTTTGGATTGCTGGCCTAGACTTGCATTCTGTTTGAGACCTGGTATGTGTTTCCAACACGCCTGCTGTAATCTCGGTGTTCGCAGTGCTGTTGGCGGTGCTGCGTTGCAGGGTCTTTGTTGCGCGATCGCTAGTTCCGATTTTATGCTATCCAATTTACTTGACAATAGCTATTCTCCGGCGAATGTCAACAAATTTCAGCTCGATCGACCGAAAACCTGCCGGTGCGGCCGCCAAACCGACTCTCTCCCTCGCAGGGCGGGGGCGCAACAAAGACTGGAACTTGACTCTCTGGCTTTCTCGGCGGGCTGTGCTTTTTTTTCTCTAACGGTTCCCATGATTCTGAAATTAAATTCTATGAAGCGTAAATCTTGGCAACTGTTTGCTGTTTTTGGGCTGGTGGGGCTGCTGCTGGCTGCGGTGGTGAGTTGCGGCAAGCCTGCTGTTAATTCCCAGACTAAGAATGCCAACGAAATCGAGTTCTGGACTATGCAGCTTCAACCTCAGTTTACTGAGTATTTCAATCAGACGATCGCCGGTTTTGAAGCCAAAAATCCGGGCGTGAAGGTGCGTTGGGTGGATGTCCCTTGGTCGGCGATGGAAAGTAAGATTTTGGGTGCTGTTTCGGCGAAAACTGCGCCGGATGTGGTGAATCTGAATCCTGATTTTGCTTCGCTGTTGGCGGGGCGCAATGCTTGGCTGGATTTGGACTCTCGAATTTCTGAGCAAGTGCGATCAATCTATCTCCCAAATATCTGGAAAGCTAGTGTACTCGATGGCAAGACTTTTGGTATTCCTTGGTATCTGACAACTGGGGTAACTATTTACAATACGGAGTTGTTTAAAAAAGCTGGAATTGCTAAGCCTCCTGCTACTTATGCCGAGTTGGCTGCTGTGGCGAAACAGGTGAAGGAGAAGACTGGTAAATTTGCTTTTTTTGCGACTTTTGTACCGGAAGATTCGTCGGAGGTGTTGCAATCTTTCGTGCAGATGGGTGTGCCTTTGGTTGATGCTCAAGGTAAGGCTGCTTTTAATACTGATAAGGGGAAGGCTGTTTTTGAGTATTGGGTGGATTTGTACAAGGGCGGATTTTTGCCGCAGGATGTTTTGGTGCAGGGACATCGCAGGGCGATCGAGCTTTATCAAGCTGGAGAAACTGCTTTGTTGGGTTCTGGGCCGCAGTTTTTAAAGGCGATCGCTGAGAATGCTCCGAATATTGGTGCTGTCTCAACTGCTGCGCCTCAAATTACGGGGGAAACCGGCAAGAAGACTGTGGCGGTGATGAATTTGGTTGTACCTCGCGACAGCAAGCGCCCTGATGATGCTGTGAAGTTTGCTTTGTACGTGACTAATTCTCAAAATCAGTTGGCTTTTGCGAAGGTTGCTAATGTTTTGCCTTCTACGGTTGAGGCTTTGCAGGACTCTTATTTTAAAAGTGTTCCGGCTGATGCTGCTCCGAGCGATCGAGCTAGGATTGTCAGTGCTTCTGGCTTGGCAAAAGCTGAGTTGTTAATTCCACCTCTCAAGGACGTTAAGAAGTTGCAAAAGGCTATTTATGACAATTTGCAGGCGGCGATGTTGGACGAAAAATCGGTGGAACAAGCTGTGACTGATGCGGCGACAGCTTGGGATCAAAGGTAGTTTTTTCTGGAAGCTGGGGCGGAAATATTTTTGCTTTTGCCCCTTGCTTTTTTCTGCAATTTGACATATTATTAAATAATGGGAATCCGTGCCACCATATATATAAATTATTTATCAGCTTGAAAATTATCATGAGGTTCGTAGTGAGGACTTTAGTCCTTCTTGATGCGGACTAAAGTCCTCACTACGAACCTGGTTTTTTTGTAGGGGCGATCGCTCCTGCGTACAAGTTATAATTAAAGTAGGTAATACTCCGACGCTACCGCAGGAGACAACTATGCAAATTAAAAACAGCAATCCAATGGGAAAAGTTTTTGCAACTCTGACAATCATTAATCGAGCCGACCAAATCTTGGCAGAAGCGGGGGTGAGATCAGAAGAAGAAATTCGGTCGATCGTTCTCAAAAATGTATTGGTAGATACGGGTGCTACTACCTTGTGTTTGCCGAAAAATGCGATCGCCCAATTGGGACTCAAACTGCTCAAAGAAGTAGACGTAGCAACAGCAATGGGTATTGGCAAAGCCCGCATTTTCCGAGATGCCACCCTATCCATATTTGACCGGGAAGGCACTTTCGAGTGCTTGGAGTTACCGGGAGGTAATGATGCGCTTTTGGGCGTGATACCTTTAGAAGCATTGGGATTGGAAATAGACTTGCAAAATCAAATTTTGAAGCCTTTACC
>JBBSNU010000333.1:0-6025 GCA_038260455.1 Chroococcales cyanobacterium
ACACAGCTCCAAACTATAAATATATTCTATGCGGAGCGTCTACCGTTCCGCAACCGTATAATTACATAGGAAGCAGCCACAGTAAAAATATCAATTTCACAAGTTTAGTCCTATTATTTGCGATTTATTGTCGATCGATTCGATGTCGGTGTTTTTTGTAGCCGAGGGTGAATTTTGTGACATTTTTAACTACCTGCTAAGCCCGATTTTTCAAATTCCTTGGCTGGCCAGAAACCGGGTTGCTGCGACAAATTTCGGTTAGTACCAAAAATCTAGAAATAATGTCGTGTCCGGTCAATTAAAAACAATATTGGTTTGTAGTGTGGACTTTAGTCCGCAGCACTTTGCAAACTTCTAAAATTCGTTGGGTGCCCAGAAACCTGGTTTCTGCGACAAATTTTGGTGAGTACCAAAAATCTAGGAAGAAACCCGGTTTCTCAAATTCCTTGGGATGCCAGAAACTAGCCAGAAACCGGGTTGCTGCAACAAATTTTAGTTAAAAACGAAAATTTAATAAATTAAACCTCTGCCACACTCCTCTGTTTCCAGAAGCGGCAAGGAAAAGAGAGGCAGAGCCTCCGGATCTGCATTACTTTCGCAGAGCCTGGTAACGAATAAAACGAGTCAATCGCTTAAGTTATTAAATTTTCATTCCTTAGTACCAAAAATCTAGAAATAATATCGTCTCCGGTAAATTAAAAACAAGATTGGTTTGTAGTGTGGACTTTAGTCCGCAGCATTTTGCAAACTTCTAAAATTCGTTGGGCGGCCAGAAACCGGGTTTTTGCGACAAATTTCGGTTAGCACCAAAAATCTAGGAAAAACCCGGTTTCTCAAATTCCTTGAGCGACCCCCAAATAACCAAAAACCGGGTTTCTGCGACAAATTTTGGTGAGTACCAAAAATATCAAAAGAAACCCGGTTTCTCAAATTCCTTGGGCGGACAGAAACCTGAATGTTTACGCTTTCGGCTCAACCCAAACCGTCATCCCCTCAACCCTCAAACCTTTGCCGCGAGTGCCGCAATATTGACCGTTAGAAGTAACAGGAGTATCGCCTACATTTTGAATGTGAGCTGTGTAAGATACATCGTACTTATCGGCTTGTGGCCCAGTCAGCCGCGCGGCAAATCCTTCAATGCGCTTGGCTTTTCCCCGGAAACCGACGAGTTCCCCTTCCGAGATCCAAGGAGTATCGCCAACTCCTTCAACGTGAGCCATGTACTCGACTTTTAAGCCGGGAACAGGAGGCTCTATTTTAATTTCAAAACCTTCGACGCGGCGGCCTTGACGTTTAGTACCGGCGTATTCTTTATCGCTAAAAGTTCGATCGCCAATTCCTTGAATGTGCGCCAACACTTTTAAACCCACAGGCCCCGCAACTTGAGAACTCGCAGAGGGCGCGATCCAAACTTTGATGCCCTCAATTCTCAAACCTTTGCCGCGAGTGCCGCAATAATCGCCGTTGGAGGACACATCGGTGTCACCGATATTCTGAATGTGAGCGCTATAAAATACGTCATACTTATCAGCTTGTGGCCCGCTCAATCGCACGGCAAATCCTTCAATTCGTTTCGCTTGACCCCGAAAACCTGCCAATTCTCCATCGCTAATCCAAGGAGTATCGCCAACACCTTCGACGTGAGCCATGTACTCGACTGTTAAGCCGGCAATTGGTGGCTCGATATTAATCAGAAATCCTTCGACGCGCCGCCCTTGAGCTTTAGTGCCGGCGTATTCTTGAGCACCGAAAGTTCGATCGCCAATTCCTTGAATATGCGCCAACACTTTCAATCCCAAACCGCATTCTACAGGCACTTGTTGAACCTCGCGAGGCGCTCCAAAGACAATGTTGCCGGAGCCGGTTGTTTGCAGGGATTTAGGTACTTCCACGCTAGGAACAATAATCACCTCGTGCATGGGGGCCGTCGCGGCGGGGGATTCCAAAATTTGGATTTGTGGTGCAACTGTAATTTGTTTCGGCGCGACATTTCCCGACGGGATGATAATCACTTCGGGCAGAGGTTCGGCGCTGATTTTGGGTTCGGGCGCTGTTTTAAGTACGGATTGGACTTTTGCAGGTTCTGCTTTTACTATCTGGACAACGGTTAATTTGCCTCTGGAAATGGCGACGGCTATTTGTTTGCCAAAAGCGGCGCTGACTGTTTCTTCGAGGATTACCCACTCTTCGTCGTTTAATTTGTCTTGCTGTTCCACTAGGGCGAGCACTGCTGCAACGGGGTGTTTGCCGCTTACTAGGGATTCTGCGTCGGAATGCAGTTGAGTTGCGGTTGATTCGGAAATGGCGCGCTGGAGTTCGCGGGCTTTGCCATGCACTGATTGTAAGGGCGCGAAGTCGCTTTGTTCGCGGTGGGCGATCGCCAATACTCGATCGAGCACTTTCAAAGCTGCGTCGCGAATTTCTGCTTTACCTTCAGAAGATGCTGCAGTCTCGACTAAGTTTTGAATATCTTTGAGGGAAGTAATTTCTCCGGGGGCGAGGGCGGATTTGTTGATTTCTAGAGCTTTTTTTTGGACTTCTGCAAAGTTGCGGCTGTAGCTGGCAATTTCTTGCAGTAAGCTGTCAGAGGGAGGAAGCCCGGAGTCTTGCAGTTGTTTGGCTGCTTGAGAGAGTCGATCGGCTAAATTACCATAAGTTTCCGATAGTTGGGCTATTTGTTGTAGCAAATCTTTATGTGGTGCTTCCATAGGTCTTGCCGTAAATATTTAACTTGCTGATTATAGACGTTGAGCGTCTTCTGAAGGTAGAAGGCTTCTGAAGGAAGAAGGAAGAAGGAAGAGGGAAGAGGGAAGAGGGAATATTTTTCCATCTCCCGCACTCCCCATCTCCCGCACTCCCCCTCTCCTCCTCGCCCGAGTGATCCTCGTCACATCCGTGCAAACACTGAGTCACACTCTGCGAGTCAGGCTGTCACAGGCTGCCCCTAAAAATGTCACACAAACCGAGCAATAGCCGTCACTGCGAAGTCAGTTAAAACCGTCGATACTGAGGATATTCAAGCAATAAAACCCAAAAATATTATGGTACTTATTCGCGACCTCGCCCAACAAGCTCTGACCCTAGGTTATTTAACTCTAGAAGCCGAAAATCAACTGCGGCGGATGTTAACTACCACCAACTATGACTTGGAAGACTTAAATGCTTTTATGACTTTGCAACTAGCAGCCATGTCCGGTTTGGTGAAACAAGAGTCTCGCCTTCTGAAAGAATTGGAAATCTTTGGCGAGACAGCCACGGAAAATTCCTATTAATAATTAGTAGCCTTTTAATCACTTCAAATTTAGTAAGGAAAATTCAATTATGCTGATTCGTGAAGTTGTCAAACAAGCTATTGCCACTGGATATCTGAGTTGGGAAGCGGAAAATCAAATGCAGGATATTTTTGCTTCGGCGAAGTGCGATTTGGAAGATTTGAATGCTTTTATGAGCTTGCAGTTAGCTGCGATGGCTGGTCGTGTGAGGCAAGAGTCTTTGGAATCGATAAATTCGCCGAATCTTTCGGAACAAAATTAATCGTCTTTCTTCAGTCCTCGGGCGGGATACATATTAAATTATCTGCCATGAAAACAGACTTAGATAATAATTTAATTTACCCTAATTTTTCTCTAATTAATTCTAATGTTATTGCTATTATTGAACTCTATCGGTATTGATTTACCTGAACAGTAATTATGCAAAACCTTGAGATGTAGGGCGAAGCACACCGCACCTTACCGCGATAAGTAGCACGTCTAATTTACCTAAACATTAATTATACAAAACCTTCGCGATCGACTATTTGCGACTCCGACGCTCTAACTGTTTGATAACTCTCAGAACAAACAGCGACATGAAAGCACCAATTAATGCAAGTTGCCACAACCCGCATCCAGCCGCACTTCCTAACGCTGCTGACAACCAAATAGCGGCGGCAGAAGTGAGCCCGCGAACTTTTGGTTTTCCGATTTCCTGCTGATATTCGCGCAGGATTTCCCCGCCCCCCAAAAATCCTATCCCGGCAGCAATGCCTTGAATTACGCGCTCTACACCATCTCGTCCGTTGTCATTTTTACCTATTGCCAGCGGTATTAAAACAAACATTGCGGCACCCATACTGACTAACATATGAGTCCTCAATCCCGCTGGTTTGTTTTTGAGTTCGCGCTCCCATCCAATCATTCCGCCAACAAACATGGCCAGACACAACCTTAATAGTATGCCTAGCCAATTATCGGGAGACCACAAGTTATCGATCGACAATGTTTTACTGCAAATAATTAATCGCAAGATTCTAATACTACCGCAGCACGATGTCCGATCGCAATCTCACAGCCAAATCTTGTTCCGGGCGAATCACGATCACGTCAACGCTGCGCCGCCCCAACAATACTCCAGCTAATGCGCCGATCCCAGCGCCGCCCAATACTTCTTCAGTGGCGATCGCCTTGTCGCCAGTAATACCTGCTAGGGCTGCTGCTGCTGCTGCGCCCAATGCTGCACCTTGTGCGACAGAACCTGTTCCAGCACCTTTTTGAACTTTTTCGGTTCTGGTAATAATTCCCGAATAGCCATCAATCCGATAGCGTTGGCGGCGGCTGACAATTAACTCGCTGGCAACAAATTGAGTACCCCTTTGATTGCCCCTTCTAACAGGTCGCAATTCCCCGACAATCTGGCTGCCTGCGGGGATTAATACTCTGCCTTGATCCGTGCGGACGTCTCGCGCTACTGTTAATGTTAAAGGTGAAGTTTCATCGGTGGTGACAACAATTTTGTTTTTTTCATAGCGAACTGGAATGACACTGCCCGCTGGAATTCGGATGCTATCAAATTGTGAAATTCGTTGTTGAGCTGAGGCGGGCGCTGCTACTACCAGGGGCGCGCTGGTTCCAAGTGTAATGCCCAATGAGAGGATTGCTGCTGTTGCCGTTAGCGCAGCCCTCGGAGAGGATCGCAATTTTTGAGAAGTAATCATATATTTTGTCTCCTTTTTTCAGTTTTGTTTTACTTAGGAACGCACTACTACTAAATCTGTTTCTAGTTTTGCATTCATTTCATGTTTTCATTATGGCAGGCGGGAATTAGACAAGTTGGGAAGATAAGGTAGATAATCAACAATTTTCACATTTTTCTAAATTGAGAAAATCGACCGGACTGGGGCGATCGGGAAGATAAGGAAGATAAACAGGATAATACGGCGGTTGAAACCGCGTCTACACAAACAATGTCCGCCTCCGCGGACTCAAGATAAGATTAGACGGCGGTTGAAACCGCCCGGTCTTCTTAATTTTTGAGAGAGTTTAAGGCTAACAACGCTGCACCGAAAGCTGGTTCGTATCGGGGCGAAATTAGCTTAGCTTTTGGCGCGATCGCACCTATGGCAGTTTCAAACCGACCTCTAAAATTTGCATCACCGCCCCAGACACCTCCCACCGTCACAATTTCAAATTCTTCTGTTGGCTTAAATAGCGCTGATATGGCTGTTTTTGTTGAAAATGTTAATTTTGCCACAGCATTGTCAATAATGCCCTCAGCGACGCGATCGCCCTCTGCTGCAGCTCGATCGACAATCGGCGCTAAAGCTGAAATTTCTGTCACTCCCCAACCGCGCCGGTAAACAACTTCTACCAATTCTTCTAGGTTATTTAAGCCTAAATGCGCTTGAAATTTTTCCGCCAGCGCGGTAGCGTCTCCTCGTCCGTCATAGAACATCAAAGCAGCTTGCAAACCTCCAACAGCGATATCATATCCGCTGCCTTCATCGCCTAAAATATATCCCCAACCGCCGACTCGTTTAGTTTCCCCTTGACGGTTTTGCCCGAAAACAATCGAACCGGTTCCTGCAATAACCGCGATACCGACTGGATGGCCAGTACCGCCAACCAGTGCGATCGCGCAGTCGCTGCAAATTACGATATTTCTCGGTAAGAGCGATCGGGTAACAGGTAAAGTATTCGTCAACTGCAAAGTCTCTACTATAAACTGCACTATTTCAATATCTTTGGGACGCGCCACGCCTGCTAGT
>JBBSNU010000334.1:0-6017 GCA_038260455.1 Chroococcales cyanobacterium
CCGTACTCTCAGTACGTTCTTTAAAGGGTCAATTTTTCGTACCATTCAAAAATCGAACTCTCAGTACGTTTTTAGAAATGGTAAAGGGTATGAATTACAAGGAAGCTAGACAACTGTTTGCGGCAAAGGTAAGTCAGTTGCGCCGAGAAAAAAGGATGACACAGGAGGAGTTAGCAGAACTCGTAGATAAGACTACTGACTATATCAGTTTATTGGAGCGGGGTGAAAGATCGCCATCCTTTGAAGTCATTCTGAATCTCGCTGAAGCGCTAGACGTACCAGCTAGTTATTTATTGAGCTTTAGCCAAAGCGGTGAAAGTACGGCTATCCTGAATACCCTGATAGCTGAGCCAGTTTCTCCCTCGGTAGTGGAGCCGGTTGAAGAGCCTATTACTACAGAAAACGAACGCAGCTCAGATGCTAAACGGCTAGAAGATGCGATGAAAAGCATTCAAGAATTGCAAAATCTGGCTAGTGAATATGGTATTGCAGATATTTTTCAAGATAACGGGGGAAAGACTTTACAATTATTAATTCTTTTAGGGCTGCGGATATCGCCTGGACGTGAAGGAAACGATGCTATTGACGCTGAAGGAAAAGAATACGAACTAAAAACAATAAATATTTCCCTCAATAGAAGCGGTGGTATCACTACTCACCATCATTTAAATAAAATTATACTTGACAAATATCGCCTAGTCGAAGCTTGGTATATTGGACTGTATGAAGGCATAACTCTCAAAGAAATTTATAAACTTACACCTGAAATGCTGGAGCCTAAATTTAAAGAATGGGAAGAAAAAGTGAGGCTAAGAAAGGAGCCGCTAAACAATCCTAAAATTCCATTAAAGTTAGTTAGAAAAGGGCAACTTGTCTACTCTCACAGTCAACAATAGTTGCCTGCCAAATCAGTCCTAGACGCATTTCTAATATTATCTCCCTTGAACCATCACAAAAAAATAAGTTCGTAGTGAGGACTTTAGTCCGCATCAAATTCCGAGGACTAAAGTCCTCACTACGAACCATTTGCTGCAAGTCTCAGAAACCCGGTTTATCCCAACAAACCGGGTTTCTGATCTTTATCCAGCTACCACAAAATTAACCAACTTTCCAGGAACCACAATCACCTTTTTAACCTCCTTACCTTCAAGGTGGCGCTTAGCCAAATCCGACTCGCGGGCGTAGTTTTCCAAAGCAGCTTTATCAGCACCAGAAGGCACTTGAATAGTGCCGCGCGTTTTCCCCATAACTTGAATTACCAGCGTAATTTCATCGGTAATTAAAGCAGATGGATCGGCAATCGGCCAACTTTGTACGTGCACGGATTCGCTGTTACCAATCAAATGCCACAATTCATCAGCAATATGCGGTGAAAAAGGCGCTAACAGCAAAATCAAAGTGTTAATTCCCTCTGCATAAACAGGCGAATCCTTACATTTAGCATCAGCCAGCGCATTGTTCAATTTCATCATTTCCGAAACAGCAGTATTGAACTGATAATCGCCATCCAAATCTTCTCGCACTTCCTTAATTGCTGTGTGAATCGCCCGTCGCAAATCCTTCTCAGCTTTGCTCAACACATCTTTCTCCCCTTGGTCGGGGTGAGCTTGGCTCAACACATCTTTCTCCCCCCCTTGTAGGGGCGGTGCCCCCGTGCCCGCCCTGGCTTGTCCAGCAAACTCTGTCACCAAGCGCCAAACGCGATTTAAAAAGCGAAATTGCCCTTCTACATCTGCATCGTCCCACTCCAAATCCTTCTCTGGCGGCGCTTTGAATAAAATAAACATTCGCGCCGTATCTACCCCGTATTTCCCCATAACTTCCAAGGGGTCAACGCCGTTGTATTTTGATTTTGACATCTTCTCATAGAAGACTTCTAAAGCTTCGCCAGTTTGCGGATCTTTAGGATTTTCCGGGTCTACATCTGATGCAGCAACGTATTTGCCAGTCACAGGATTTTTGTAGGCTTTTGCTTGCACCATGCCTTGAGTTAATAGGCGTTTAAATGGTTCATCGCAATTGATTAAACCCCGATCGCGCAAAACCTTCGTAAAGAACCGCGAATACAGTAAATGCAGGATTGCGTGTTCGATACCGCCGACATATTGGTCTACCGGCATCCAATCATTCGTCTTCGCCGTATCAAAGACTTGATCCTGATTTCTCGCATCGGGATAGCGCAAAAAATACCACGATGAATCCATAAAAGTATCCATCGTATCCGTTTCCCGCTGCGCCGGAGTGCCGCAATTCGGACAAGCAACGTTTACCCATTCTGCCATTTTTGCCAAGGGCGAACCTTTGCCAGTAAATTCTACATTTTCCGGCAACAATACGGGCAAATCTGATTGAGGTACGGGGACAGTTCCGCAGGTGGGACAGTGAATTACGGGAATCGGAGCACCCCAATAACGCTGTCGAGAAATTAGCCAATCTCTCAAGCGATATTGCACTCGCGCTTTGCCACAACCAGAATTTTCGGCAGCTTGAATAATTGCGGCTTTGCCTTTAATTGAATCCATGCCGTTGAAGCTTTCGGAATTAATCATAATTCCTGGTTCGGTGTAAGCTTCGGTCAGCGGAGTTTCATCATCATCCACAATTACTATTTTAATTGGCAGTTGATATTCAGTGGCAAATTTGAAATCTCGCGTGTCGTGGGCTGGTACTCCCATCACTGCGCCGGTGCCGTATTCGTACAGCACGTAATCGGCAATCCAAATCGGGATTTCTTCGCCGCTGAAAGGGTTGATTGCTTTGCCTCCTGTGGGGATGCCGCGCTTTGGTTTGTCTTCGGCGGTGCGATCGATCTCGCTTTGCAGTGCAACTTCTTTGATGAAGGTGTCTGCAGCAGCTTTTTGGTCTTCGGTGGTCACGCGCGCGGTTAACGGATGTTCCGGCGCTAAAACAAGGTAACTCACGCCATAAACTGTATCGGGGCGAGTGGTGAAAACGGCGATTTTTTCATCCATTCCCACAATCGGAAATTCCAAGTAAGCGCCGACTGATTTACCAATCCAATTGGCTTGCATTAATTTGACTCTTTCGGGCCAATTTGGCAATTTGTCTAAGTCGTTTAATAACTGTTCGGCGTAATCGGTAATTTTGAGGAACCACTGCCGCAATAATTTGCGCTCGACTTTCGCGCCGGAACGCCAGGAACGACCTTCGTTGTCTACTTGTTCGTTGGCTAAGACTGTTTGGTCAATGGGATCCCAATTAACTGCAGCTTCTTTTTGATAAGCTAATCCTGCTTCTAAAAATTGCAAGAACAGCCACTGAGTCCACCGATAATAATCGGGAGAACAGGTTGTAACTTCTTTTGTCCAATCAAAGGAAATGCCCAGCCGCTGAAATAAGCCTTTCATTTGGGCAATATTTTCATAAGTCCATTTTGCGGGGGGAATTCCGCGTTCGATGGCTGCATTTTCTGCCGGTAAACCAAAAGCGTCCCATCCCATCGGATTGAGTACGCGATAGCCTTGCATTCGCTTGAGTCTGGCAATTACATCGATGATTGTGTAGTTGCGGACGTGCCCCATGTGCAGGTTTCCCGACGGGTAGGGGAACATGGATAAGGCATAAAATTTAGGCTTTTCGGTATCTTCTGGCATTTGGTCTAAGTTTTGCTCAGCCCATATCTGCTGCCATTTTTCTTCTATGGATTGGGGGTTATATTTGGAGTCCACAACAATTGCTCCGTGCAGAGTTTAGTAATGTTTGCTTCAGTATTTTTGCACATTCATGGGGCCGCGATTAGGATTCTTTTGCACCCCCGAGGATTTTGGCTCTAATATCTGTATTATATATTGTAGTATATGGGATTTTCGTTGGGGGCGATCGACCAAATCTCTCCGTTAGTCCTGAAAAAAGGGGAGCATCTGGTGTTTTGCAAAAAGCATTTTTTTATTGAGCGTGCGAGCGTCCCCGCTCGCGTATTGTACTCGCTCTTCGGGGACAGCACTATAAATGCAAAACTGAGATGCTCCCTGAAAAAAGTAAATAACTGCAATCTGCAGAAACCCGATTTCTTTGAAAAACCGGGTTTCTACTCGTTGTTTGGGCTTAGATGCTATCTGGGTCGATGTTCAATTCGCGCAGTTTAGCGGCTAAAAGTTCGGCTCGCTGCGAGGCTTGTTCGGCGCGCTGCGAGGCTTGTTCGGCACGCTGCGAGGCTTGTTCGGCACGCTCTCGCTCTAGTAGTCGCTCTGCATTTATTTCGGAAGGCGAAAGAAACTTTTCTCCATCAGGTTTATAAATTTCTAACCCTGATTCTGGCAACTCAAACCGCACTCCCAGTCTCGGACTAATCCATCCCTCCATCGGTTCAATTGGTTCTAAGCTTCCTTCAATTCTTTGCCAACCTTCCAACTCATTTATTTCGGGGTCGTAAAGGTAATATTCCTCAATTCCATAGCGATTGTAAAATGAAAGTTTTTTGTGCATTTTTGTGTTGCTGTCGTTGTGGGAGCGAATCTCAAAGACGACTTGGGGAGGGATATTTTCTTCGCGATATTGGATGTAGGAACGTCGCTCACCTTTTGGTCTGCCAAATATCACCATTGTATCCGGTGCTTGAGAAATATCTGGTCTACCTTCAACCGGATACCAGAGTAAATCGGCTGCTACAAACACGTTGGGGTCATCTTCAAACAGCAACTCGCAACCTTCTTTGATGGTGACAATTAATTTGTATTGAATTGTACTTTCTGCCATTGGTTCACCGTCGCTGGATGGATAAAGGATTTCTTCGGTTTTCACTTGCATTGTGGTTGTCTCCGAGAATTATCTATGCTTGATTATACTATTATTTGAAGTAGGTATATCGGATCAGAATGCGGCAGTGCTATTTGCCTGACAAGAATATTCATAATAGCAGATTCTCGCGCCGGACACGGCAGTGCCGTTTCCCTACCGACGGAATATTCACAATAGCGAACAGCGACGCTTTAAAGCTGTTTGTAAAAGAGTGTTGTACTGTTTTTGGTTGACAGTATATGCTCCGAATCTTTCCAAGTGGGGATTGTTCATTTGAGCGTCAAAAAGTAGATAAGATCGATCGCGCAATCTCTCCACCAACTTCACCATCGCCACCTTAGAACCCTCGGAAATTCGGTAAAACATCGATTCCCCAATAAACGCACCGCCTATAGACAATCCTAAAATTCCGCCCGCCAATTCGTCGCCGCACCAAGTCTCGAAGCTGTAAGCCCAACCAGCTTTATGCAAAGCCCAGTAAATATGCTTGAGTTCCTTAGAAATCCAGGTCGTTTCTCGATCGGCACAACCGTCAACCACCGCCCCAAAATCGCGGTTTACAGCCACTGAAAACCGATTTTGATTTATAGCCCGGCCCAGCGATCGCGGATAGGTAAATCTTTCATCTAGCGGTATCAGCGCCCGCTGACGGCTCGAATACCACCCCAAACTCTCCTCGCCGTCATTTGCCATCAAGAAGTAGCCTTGCGCGTATCCCTGTATAATTGACGGTATATCATATTGCATATATTTATCAGTTGTCATTTGTCCGCTAACTTTTCATGCGTCAACATTAGCAATTAGGAATAATTATGTCTGAAACCATCGAACCTATTACCTTACCGCCCGCCCAAAACCCAGAGCAAGAAGGTCAGTGGCTCCAACAAACGCTGCTCGCATGGCTAGACTCCGAGTTTATCCCAGAAGCTGCCAACCAGCAAATAGCTAAAAGAGCTGCCCAAATCTATGTCCGCCAGCGTATGGAAGGCGAAAACGACGTGGGCAGCCTCGTAATTGCGATCGTCACCGAAATGCAGGCCTATGATTTTTCTAAAAGCTTTTACGGCGAATTTGCGATCGCCAATGCCGTCAGTGACTTATTACTCGAAAGTCTCGGCATCGATAAATGCTGCGGCCAATGAAGTAAGAAAGAGACAGAAGGAAGAAGGAAGGGAGCATCTCATTTTCGCAAAAAGGATGTTTTTTTTACAGTGCGAGCGTCCCCGCTCGCGTGCTTTACACAGCACGCGAGCGGGGAC
>JBBSNU010000335.1:0-5989 GCA_038260455.1 Chroococcales cyanobacterium
AGCGCGATCGACATTTAGATGAAACCTTCAATAACAGGTGGTTTCAGCGGTTTTTAGTGACGCTGTTCCTGGGCGGCCAAGTGCTGCTGCGCGTCCTGCAAGGCAAAATTGACCGCCGCAAAATCATGGAACATTTAGTAACAGTAGGCCTGGATTCTTTGCGTTCAGTGCTGCTAATAGCCTTTTTTGCGGGCATGATTTTTACCGTTCAATCGGCCAGAGAATTGATTCGGTTTGGGGCTGTTGGGGCGGTGGGAGGTGCTTTTGCTGTGGCATTTTGCCGGGAATTAGCACCGGTTTTAACGGCGGGCGTGGTGGCGGGACAAGTAGGTTCGGCTTTTGCTGCGGAGATAGGAGAAATGCAGGTGACGGAACAAATAGATGCCCTGTATATGTTGAGAACAAATCCAGTTGATTATTTAGTAGTGCCGAGGGTGATAGCTTGCTGCATCATGCTGCCGATTTTAACAATTTTTGCGGTAGCGGTGGGGATTTTGGGCGGGCTGTTTGTGGCGGCTTATTTTTACGAGTTGGAACCGTCGGTATTTTTGGAATCGGTGCGGACTTTTTTGGGGCCTTGGGATTTAGTAACTGTGGCGATTAAGAGTTTTATTTTTGGGTTGATTATTGCCCTTGTTGGTTGCGGTTGGGGATTGACAACGGCGGGCGGTGGGAAAGGGGTAGGTCAAGCTGCAACGGCGGCAGTGGTGACTTCTTGGGTGTTTATTTTTATGGCGGATTTCTTTTTATCGCTGTTGATGTTTCACGAGTTGGGAATCACAAGAAGCTGAGGTTAATTGATTTGGGATTTGGGATTTGGGATTTGGGATTTGGGATTTGGGATTAAATTAGACAAGATTTCATGAGTCACGGGATAGTTATTTGAACCGCAGATTTCAGGCAGATAAACACAGATAAACGCAGATAATTTAAGGAATGATGATTTGAGATTTGAGATTAAATAGAGGGTTTAGGCGCAGGAATATAAGGAGGGCGATAGACTCGAATTGCTTGAATGGGAACTGTCCCTTCTGTTTCAGGAATGATTTCAAGGATGTGTTTGGAGTTGCTTAAATTCTGAGCCAATGTTGTAGGATATTCGCGGTTTGAATCTGCAATTTGTGGCGGAATGTATGAATCAACAAACATCGGCTTAACTTGCCACGTAATCTCAAAGCCTTTTGGTGTAGGCTTTTTCGAGTATTCATAGGCATTTTGCAGCCACCAGTTTTTCGGTTCAATCGCGATGCGGCCAGATTTTGAAACGAACATTTTGTCGTTTGTACCGCTGCCGTCGTAACCTGTTTTGGAACCTATAACGTCAAATTTAAACTTGCTGGAATCGCTGTTAATTTCGGTAATTACGGCTTTCCAATCTTCGACGATTAACGGTTTTTGACTGGATATTTGGAGAATTGCGGGCCAAGCGACGCCAAGACTAGCGCTGGGTCTGGTGATGCTGTAAAGTTCGGGAAATTCTGAGGGTTTTTTGCCGTCGATCGCAATTTTAGCAGAAATCGCGCCGCCGTTGAAGGTTTTATCGGCGATCGCATCTATCCGATTTCCTTCAAACTCTAAAACCAACTTGCCATCTTGCCATTTAACATCAGTACCAACTGTATAGGTTTTGACTAAATCCTGCGGCGCTTGAGGAGAACTTGGGTTGTATCGCAGGTGCGGTTTTATCAAAGCAGCTAGCAGAAAATTTCCCCACTCGTTGAGGTGAATGTCGTCGCTCAATAGCTGTTTTGGTTGCAAGCGATTGTCTTGCAAATACCTGCGCCAAGGTTCGCGAATTTCCGCGATTTCGATGCCGTATTTATCTGCCAATTCTGGCAGCCATTTAGTAGAATGAGTATTGTGCCATTCATATCCTTTGACTTCATCTGGATTATCGCTGCTGTTACCTGCCGGCAACCAGTTTATGTGGTCTGAATGCAAGAGTATTTCGCTAGCAGTGCGGCTGCGGACATTGGCAATTATCGCTTCGTAATCTTCATCACCTCCGTAGACGTGAAAAATTAGCAAGTCTGGATAAAAAGGATACAAATCATGTTCGCTGGGACGGATTAAAATCGGCGCAGCAAATCCTCCAATCGCCCGATTTTCAACAATCAAATCAGCGTAGGGAAATCGCTGTTTCAAATCTTTTGCTACGTCTTTCCACCAATCTTGCTGAGTGATGGATTGACCGTAAAAGAGGATGCGTACTTGGCGGCGTTCTGTGGGAGTGCTGGCAGCAAGTAACTTCATTGTCCTTTGAATTCTGGCACCAAAATTAGCATTATTTGCAAGAGGAGCGGGCGGGGGAAATGGCGTTTCGGCAGCTATTTCGGGGAGGAGCGGAACTAACAGGAAGCTCAGACACAAACAAAGCAGCCATAAGTAGCGATAAATCTTTGATTTTCTACTATTTCCCCGCCGTTTTGCCATTGTTTTATTTTTCCGTTCTATAAAACTTATTCATAACTACCAACAGTAACTGTAATACCAATTTCATAAAGTAGCGCTAGATATTACCCCCCCAACCCCCCCTTATACCAATTTCATAAAGTAGCGTTAGATATTACCCCCCCAACCCCCCCTTAGTAAGGGGGGGCTAAGACTTCATCTATAGCACATCTTTAGAAAAATGGTATTAGTAAGGGGTGGCTCAGACTTCATCTATAGCATATCTTTAGAAAAATGGTATAAGGTGCGCTGCGGCGCACCTTCCGAAAGCTGCGCGGCCGATGAAAATGCGGTGTCACAATTCGCTGTACGGTAGATGACAATGCGCGCTTAACGAGTTGCTTTCTTTTCTTCTTTCTGCTATATTACCAAGTTTAGCGCGACAAAAGATGATATAATGCCAGCTAATTAATTGCAGGAGATCGATCGCACATCCAATGGATTACAAAACAGCCCGCAGTTTTCTGATCGACCAAGGAAGCGCCCTCGAAACTAAAAAAAATCCCGATGCCTTCCTGATGCGCCTCAAACAAGGTCAGCCACCGGTACCCGGACAGGTGACATCGATTTTATTAGCTTTAAAAATATTGTTTGAGGGCCTGCAAGAATCTCCCATGCTCGATCGGCAATTAATCTCGGCACTGCATTTACTCTCAGTAGAAAGTTTGCAGCAATTTGAAGCCGGACTCCGCAAAGGAGTTTCTTGGCCCCCGCTGCTGAAAGAAGATTTAAGTCGAATTGCGATCGCAGTCAAGAATATTTTTGCCGGAGTGTGGCAATAGTTTAACTCGGTTGACTCCCGATTTTTAACAAAAAAAGTTATCAAACTCTACTCGCGAAAGCTTTCCAAGGACGCCAAAAGAGCCGGCAGTCCCGCCAGCGCAGCAGATACCAAAGCCTCATCTTTGTAAACTCGCGATCGCGCATAGCTGATACTTTTACAGCCAGAGGCCATACAGCCTCCCTGTTCCAAACTTCCTGTTTCAACCCGCCCTAAATTTTTGGTTTTTCGCGTCAGTCCCAACATAGCAGCATCCTCAATTAATCTCTAAATATGCGCCCGTGAGATTTCTCATGGCTTGCTCAATATTTCTATTGTTACGCAAATTTGTAATAGAGATGAAACCGTGAAATAATTATTCACGATAGGCAGGGATCAAGTTAAACTGCATAACAACTCTTATTAATTTGTTACAGGCTGCGGTTGTTTAAGCCGATCGCCCGCAGCGCCACAGACAGCAGGAACCAAAATCGCTGATTTCACAGAACAAACTCAGAGAAATGATGCTAACTCTCAGTGCAGCAACCGTTATAGCTCAAATCAGGCCCGATGTCCAAACTTTGCCCGATGGAGACTATCGCTACCGAGACTCATTTGCGCTCGATCGACCTTTTCGAGAAATCCAATTTCGCAAACGAGATAAATACATCACCGGTAGCGACTCCGACAAACGCACCGGAAAAAGCTACTGTTTTCGGGGAATCCCGCTGCACAACAACATTATTAACATCACGGTAGCGATCGATATTTCGCCGAAAACAGCACAAAAAACCGAGTGGAAATTAGCACCGGGAAACCCGATTAATTTCGATCGGCTTTATCCACTACAAACTGGGGCGGGATTAGAATTATACGAATGTCTGACCGCATTTTTACCGGAATTTAAAGAGTCATGAACCAGTCGATTTTAGATTTTAGATTTTAGATTTTAAATTGAGGAATTGATATCATTTCCGGTGGATTACCATAACAAAAACAGTTCGTAGTGCGGACTTCAGTCCGCTCTTGGATTGCGGAGGACTTCACTCCGCACTACCGGGAGCATCTGTGTTTTTCATTTAGTGCTGTCCTCGAAAAGCGAGTGAAAGTGCCCGTGATGAGTGCAGTGCGAGCGTCCCCGCTCGCGGGCTATCACTCGCTCTTCGGGGACGCTCACACTATTAAATGCTTGCACAGATACTCCCTTTAATGTAACCTAAGAACGAGCATTTGCCAATTCTTCCCGCAGCATTTTTTGGTAAACTTTCGGCAAACTCGAACTCATAGAATTGTTCTCAATTCCATATCCCAAACTCGTCCAAGTTCCCGAAAGCATCCGCAAAACATCAGTTAATCTTTCCTGCCGCAACATCTTAGAAATATCAGCTTTCCAAAACTTGCGATCGCTCAACCAAGCATAAACCACAGCATCTTGATATTCCGGTTCAAAACTGTAATCTTCCCAGAATAAAAAATTAGCGCGACGGGCGTGATAGCGCTTCGCCTTATCCTTCCAAGTCGTAGTCAAAAATTGATATCTGCCCGCCGCCGTAGTACACTTACCCCGATTCGGGCCGTTAACAATTCTCACGCACCTGTCAGGATGGCGGCTCAAATCCAATACATATTTGCCGCCGTAAACAACGTGATAAGGCCGAGAAACATTTGACTCGCTAGCAGAAATAGTTCGCATCAAAGCTCGAATGTAAGGATCGCCAGTTTTCATAGCCAGCGGCGGCATTTGTCTCACCTCGCTTGCTGACTGCGAAAACGGCAGATTTCCCCGCAAATTGGCAACCCAAAAAACACTGCCGCCAATCACAGCGCCGATTAAAAGTAGAAATCCCAAGATTTGAATTTCCGATCGCCTCAACAAACCAGTTTTGTGACGGCCCCATTTCTGGGCTTCCAGCAAAGTCATTTCCATGTCGGTCATTTCGGCTAATTTTCTCGCCAGCCGCCTCCGCCGCACCCGAAAATCGTATTGATATAGCGGCGCAGCTAACAGCGTTAAACTTGATAAAACCCCCGCCAATTTTACCAGCCAGAAATCGAATTCACCGGCGATCGCCACATTTGTCAGATTAGAGATTCCTGCGAGCAACTTACCCGGATCGATCGCGCGCGCGGGCCAATAAAAAATCGCCAGTTGCACCAACAGCGCCATATTAAAAGCAAAAAAAAGCACTACAACAGCATTCAAGCCTTCTCGCAAGTGCGATCGCATACCAGTAAGCCGGCGCTTGAACTTGCGCCCTTTTGCCTTGGGGCCAGGTAGCATAATTAGTAAGGGATTTAAGATTTTGACGGCGAAAAAGTGAGCGACAAAGAATAAAGGTAACTGAATCAGCCAAGCCGCCACCAACAAAGTCAGAAAGCCGATTTCATCGCTAGCGAAAGGAATGCCTCTGCGAAGGATAAAACTAAAACTCTGGGCGAGAGCAAATGCCCTTAACCACGAAATCGGATAGGGGAACCAAGCTGGCCACTTGATAGTTTTCATGCTGGGAGAGAGAAATTTCAACGGCGGATTGTCAAACTCTTAAGATTTTGTCAGATTTGGCGATCGAAAAATTGCTGTATGGTGCAAAGCGTCGATTTTAAATTGGAGATTTTAGTTGGTGTAGGGTGCGTCAGCTACTAGAGGCGTAGGGTGCGTCAACCCAAATTTTTGACTCAAATCAGATTGTTTTTTCTCTGACGCACCCTACTAGAGGCGTAGGGTGCGTCAACCCAAATTTTTGACTCAAATCAGATTGTTTTTTCTCTGACGCACCC
>JBBSNU010000336.1:0-5974 GCA_038260455.1 Chroococcales cyanobacterium
AGGCTTTTGCAGATTCGATCGGGATTATTCTCGAAAGCTGTCAGTCTTTCTACGTTGTCGCCCGCAATCAGCGAGGAGTGGCCGCGCTTTTGAGAGCAACCACAACTTTAGGTCAAAGTCTTGACTTGGAAACAACTTTGCGCGCAGTCATGGATCAAGCTCGCGACTTGATGCAGGCCGATCGCAGCACGCTATTTTTATTAAATCGGGAAACCAACGAACTTTGGACAAAAGTCGCCAAAGCCGACGGTAAAACCATCGTCGAAATTCGCATTCCTGCCAATAAAGGAATTGCAGGTTACGTGGCTTCGACCGCTCAACCCCTAAATATTACAGATGCTTACGACGATCCCCGCTTTGATCCATCTACAGACCAGCAAACCGGATACCGCACTCGGACTGTCTTGTGTATGCCGGTGCATAACGCTAAAGGTGAGCTGATCGGGGTAACTCAGCTAATTAATAAAAATCAAGGCACTTTCACCGCTTCCGACGAAGAGTTTTTGCGAGCGTTTAATTCCCAAGCCGGAATGGCGCTGCAAAATTCTCAACTGTTTCAGAACGTGATGGTGGAAAAGCAGTATCAAAAAGATATGCTGCAAAGTCTGTCAGATGCAGTGATTTCCACCGATTTGCAGGGGCGGATCGTCACAATTAACGAAGCAGCCCTAGAATTGTTGGGCTGTCCCCCAAATCAAGCTAAAGGCAAACACAATCCCCAGATTTGGGAAGAAAAACTGATCGATCGTTATGTTTGGGAAGTTTTGCCGATCGATAATTTGCAATTTCGACTCGAAGATAGTCTCAACCATGCGGCCCGACATTACGTTCCCGAACAAAGTTTAACTGTCGGACTGTTGGTAGAAACAGTACGAAATTCCGAAGAGGAAGAAGAAATTTATATTTTGGCCGTGCCCGATCGCACAGACCCTAATTTATATTACGCTTGGGGCGAAAACAGTGCTTGGACAGAAGAAGTAGCGCGCGCAGAATTAGCTAATTCCCAATCTTTATTTTCGCTGCCGAATTCTGCCCGGTATCACCCTTATTGTCCGCTACCAATCCAGAAATCTCAAATTAAAGTAATTGAACGCAGTTTGAATTTAACTGTCAACCCGCTGATCAATCCAGAAGGCGGCGTGCGCGGCGGTTTAGTGGTACTCGAAGACATCAGCCACGAAAAGCGGATGAAAAATACGATGTACCGCTACCTGACTCCCGGAGTTGTAGATAAAGTGATGGCCCTGGGCGAAGGAGCCCTGATGGTGGGCGAACGCAAAGACGTTACTATTTTATTTTCAGACATTCGCGGCTACACCACCCTGACCGAAAATCTGGGAGCATCGGAGGTGGTATCCCTGCTCAACGAGTATTTTGAGACGATGGTGGAGGCCGTTTTCCATTACGAAGGTACTTTAGACAAATTTATCGGCGATGCTTTAATGGCCGTGTTCGGCGCGCCCCTGCCACTCAATCCCCCGGAAAGTCACGGTTTGATGGCGGTTCAGTCGGCTTTAGATATGCGGAGGCGTTTGAAAGAGTTTAATGCTTCTCGCCCCAGAGAAGTTCCGTTTCGTTTCGGAATAGGGATTAGTTCGGGAGAAGTCGTTTCGGGCAATATTGGTTCGGAAAAACGGATGGATTACACGGTAATCGGGGATGCTGTGAATTTGAGTTCGCGCTTGGAACAGCTTACAAAAGAGTACGGCTGCGATATCATTTTGAGCGAGTTTACCTACAATTTGTGCCGCGAAGGAATTTGGGTGCGAGAGTTGGATAAGGTGCGAGTTAAGGGCAAAAATCAGCCTGTGGGCATTTACGAGTTGCTGCAAAATAGTGCCGAACCCATCGATGGCGAAACCGAAAGGTTTTTGGAACTTTACAGTAACGGTCGGTATGCTTATATTGCTAGAAATTTTCAGAAAGCTATTAGTTATTTTGAAGCGGCTTTAGCAATGCGACCGGGCGATCGACCTGTGGAAGTTCACCTGCAGCGATCCCTGAGTTATTTGGAAGTAGCCCCGCCCGACGATTGGGACGGCGTGCATACTATGACAACGAAGTAGTGGATGGTATCATATCCGAGCGTCAAAATGTAAAAAGATTGGATAAAGTTTTGATATCTTCCTTATGACAGAGTTGATAAGTATAAAAATGTGAAAAAATGAGTTTGATGCCACATTAAAGTTAGTATTTATTTCCAGGCCAAGCACTAAATGAACTATTTATCTGTTCCCAATGCCACAAAAGCCGATCGCATTCTCGTGGTAGATGACGCACCAGATAATGTTTTATTGGTGCAGACAATCCTCGAAGAAGAAGGTTACGAAATTAGTACGGCTGATAACGGCTTTTCAGCATTGAGCCAAATTGACAAGTCAGCGCCGGATCTGCTATTGCTAGACGTGATGATGCCGGGAATGGACGGTTACGAAGTCACCAAGCGAATTCGACAAAACAAGGAATTGCCCTTTATCCCAATTTTGCTGATTACAGCTCACGACAGCGCCAGCGTAGTCCAAGGATTGGATATGGGAGCAGACGATTTCATCCGCAAACCGGTGGAAATGGACGAACTGCTGGCTCGGGTGCGATCGCTCCTGCGGCTAAAACACAGCGTAGACGAACGAAATTCGATCGCCCTCCAGCGCGAAGATTTTGTCTCCAGACTCGCCCACGACTTGCGGACACCCCTCGTAGCTGCCGATCGAATGCTCACCTTAATGCAGCAGGGAGCTTTGGGAGAAATCTCCGATCAGATGGGTGACGCTTTCGGGACAATGGTTCGCAGCAACAAAAACCTGATCGCAATGGTAAATATGCTGCTGGAAGTCTACCGTTACGAAGCAGGCCGCAAATCCCTCAGTTTCGCTCCCGTGAACTTGCGCCTGCTCATTACCGAAGTAGCCCAAGAACTCGCTCCCCTAGCCGATGCCAAAAATTTGTCTGTGAATTTAGACTTGAGTGAAAGCGCAGAAAGTGCTCCGATTGCGAAGTATCCGGGCGATCGTTTGGAGCTACACCGCTTGCTGACAAACTTAATCGGAAATGCAATCAAATTCACCGACAGCGGCTCCATAGATGTCAGCTTAAAAGCGGCAAATTCCCCCGCTTATACGAGCTTCAAAAACCAACCGCTGGCCTGGGTAATCATTCAAATCCAAGATACTGGCCCTGGCATTTCTCCCGCCGAACAAATAAAGTTATTTGAAAGGTTTAGTTCGGGAACTCACAAGAAATCGGGCACGGGTTTGGGACTGCACCTCTGCCGCCAAATAGTTGAAGCTCACCGCGGCACGATTCACGTAAAATCAGAGTTGGGTAAAGGCTGTTTGTTTACTATTCGCTTGCCTTGTTAGATTGATTTAATTAACTGCAGGCGACTTATTTGATAAATGTTTGATGGAGACTAACCGCAGATTTTAGGCAGATAAACACGGATAAACGCAGATAGTTTAAGATGATTTACGAAGAAATGCAGGAAGTAAAAATAGGGTGCATCGGCTAGAGAGATTTTTGGGGAAACTTGACAATCTCAAAACTGACTTATCAAGGAGATTGCAAAAATAGCAAGCTCTCTTTAAACTATCTGCGTCGATCTGTGTTTATCTACCTTAAATCTGCGGTTTTCGTATTCATCAAAGATTTATGCAATGGCTCCTCTGTTATCGGATCGTATTGCATTATATAATTGGTTGGCAACTGAATTTACTGCAATATAGCGGTTCTCAAAAAAGTGAGGTATGCCCACGGAGGCCTATGCCCACGGAGGCCTATGCCCACGGAGGCCTATGCCCACGGAGGCCTATGCCCACGGAGGCCTATGCCCTATGCCGTTCGCGTACCTCATCTTTCTGAGAAAGGCTATATGTCTGACTGTCCAGTGTGCGGTGCCCAATACACAGAAAAAAAACCAGAGTTTTGCTCGATTTGTGGCTGGGATTTGACTCCCTACCCGCAACGCCCTAAGCCTTCCAAAACTTATTTAAAACAAGAACAAGTTAGATTGCAGTGGGCAAAACAAATGTGGGAATCGGCCCGCCACCAACAAAATTGGTCAGCCAGATTTGACGAGTTGCAACAGGAATTGCAGCAAGGCGCGATCGCCCGCACCTACATTCAATCTCAGTTAGAATGGGTTTTGTACCGCCTCGAACAACTAAACCCCGAATTTATAGCCGACACTTTACTCCGACTCGAAGAGAAAATTGGCGCGATACCTGACAAAACTCCGGCTATCTCTGAAGTGGGGATGGATTACCGACAACTCAAAAAGCTGTTAGAAACGGGAAAATGGCGCAAAGCTGACGAACACACTTGGGAAATTTTGCTGCAAATTGCTGTCAGGGAAGATGAAGGCTGGCTGAGTGCAGCCGATATTGACGGGTTTCCTCTTACAGACCTTCGCACGATCGACCAACTTTGGCAACAACACAGCAGCGGGCGGTTTGGGTTGACCGTACAGCATCAGATTTGGGAAAGCGTTGGGGGGAAATATACAGAATTGTGCGATCGAGTCGGCTGGCGAGTCAAGGAAAATTGGAAATATTACAGCGAACTCTCGTGGGGCGAAAATGCTCCCGCCGGACATCTCCCCGTCACCGCATGGAGACAGCGCGCTTGTTACGGCGCGGGCACACTCACCGCCGCCGAAAACTTTGCCCGCATTGTCGGGAGAGTGGCTGCGGGCGATCGATAATTATCAAAAATTAAAAAACTCAAAATCGACAGGAAGCTGCTATAATCAAAACGGTTCAGCAACTGGGGCTGTGGCTCAGATGGATAGAGCAAGCGCCTCCTGAAGAATCGGGCACCCTGCGAGGAAACTCTGGGAGTGAATGTGGTCAAACTCAAGGAAGCCTAAGTCTGACGGCAGATAAGGTAATCTTGAGCCAAGCTTTATCTAAGTTTAGGTAAAGAAGGTGCAGAGACTGGCTTTAGGAAGTAAAACACAATAAAACCTCCTAAACATACGGCCACCACCTAAAGGCTACAAGTCTACGGTGAAGGAATAGTCCAGAGAGTGGGGAAACTCACACAAATCTGAAGCGCTAGGTCGCCGGTTCGAACCCGGCCAGTCCCATTCAAAAATCAAGAACCGCGAACAACACAAGGGTAAAGCCTGGTTTTGCCCTTGTGTTGTGCGTATCCGCAACGAATTCACCTACATACGCCCCGTACAAGCTATAGATTCAATTCTTCAATCTAAAATCGCCAGTTCCAGCCCCAACACAAGCTGTACATTCAATTCTTTAACCTAAAATCTAAAATCTAAAATCTAAAATCCCCCGACCCTTTTTTAATTTTTAATTTTTAATTCCTGTTAGTGGGCTGTACGTGCGGTATTTTTTGTTATGGTTCTTTTGTCAGCTATGCAAAGTTTTTATAGGTTTAGATGTGGTTAAGAATCAATTCAAGCACGCGGCGTTACAAGCGTTTAAGGACTTCATTCAGTTTTTGGTTCCTAGTCGGGCTGGTGATAGCGTGTTGGTTTGGCTATCTCCAGCTTAAGAGCGAACTTCTGAAACCCCAAGCTTTGTTAGTTCTAGGTGGGGCGACGGAGCGAGAGGTTTTTGCGGCAAAATTTGCTCAGAAGCATCCTCAATTGCCAATTTGGGTGTCTTCTGGGAGCAATCCAGAGTTCGCCGAATGGGTGTTTTCAGAAGCGGGCATTAAGTCCGATCGGCTGCACCTAGACTACAGAGCGGTGGATACGGTAACAAATTTTACCACCCTGGTAGATGAATTGAAAGCTAGAGGGATTGAGAGCGTGTATCTGATTACTTCTGACGATCATATGCGGCGAGCCCAGATTATCGGCGAAATCGTGCTCGGCAGTAGAGGCATTAGCTTTAAGCCTGTAGCCGTTCCCTCGGGGCGAACCCCCGAACCGGTAGAAAAAGCTGTTCGCGACGGCGCTAGAGCCATTCTTTGGCTGACAACGGGTTATACCGGTGCTAACTTCAGCCAAGCC
>JBBSNU010000337.1:0-5963 GCA_038260455.1 Chroococcales cyanobacterium
GACGAAATGGGCGGTGTCGGCAAGAAAATGCGTAAAGTTTTTGCCATGTGGACTGCTTGCTCTATGGCTTCTTTGGCTTTGCCGGGAATGAGCGGTTTTGTAGCAGAATTAATGATATTTGTGGGCTTTGCAACCAGCGATGCTTACAATCCGGTGTTTAAGGTTTGTGTAATATTTCTAGCGGCTGTCGGCGTAATTTTGACTCCGATTTACCTGCTGTCAATGCTGCGGGAAATCTTCTACGGCCCAGAAAATAAGGAATTGGTGGAACACGAAGAGTTGGTGGATGCGGAACCGCGAGAAGTGTTTATTATTGCGGCTCTGTTAGTGCCGATTATTGGCATTGGTTTGTATCCGAAGATGCTGACTCAGGTTTACGATGCGACTACTTCACAGTTGACTGCAAGATTGCGGGCTTCTGTACCGTCTCTGGTGGCAAAAGCTGCTGATAAAACAGTGGCTCTGCGCGCTCCGGCGATCGAGCCGAGCAAGTTGTAATTTGAACTGGACTTAAAAATAAAACCCCCAAACTAATGTAAAAATAGCGTTTGGGGGTTTTGTGTTTTTTTTGCGAAACAAATCAGGGAAACTTTGGCTCTCAAGCAATCTGGATTTGGGTTTGAGAAATAAAATGGGTATGCGGTAAATGAGGGCGATCGGAGTGTTAGACCGCAACTGCGATATAATTAATAGTTAGGTGTCTTTAATCTCCGGTTGAGGCAGTTCTTGAAGGAGCTCTGTTAGTAGCTGTCTCCTCAGAGGTATTTTGCACCTACAGCCACAACCATTAGTCAAGCTTTCTTCGCTTTAGTAAGCTTATTTTAATAATGTTTAGCCTTTATTCAAAATGACTGAAAAAACTTTCAATCTATTTATTTTTGTGGAAAATGATATTATCCACGAATTAGGTGTAGTTGTTCATGAGCAGGAGGGTACAGATCAAGAAAAACTTGCTTTTCTCAAAAGCCAAGTTGTTGCTGACTTCAAGAAAGCAATACGAATTTTAATTCCTAATAGATACTTGATTGAAAATGAGGTTACTGGTGAAAGAATTAATGCTCTAAAGTACGAGAAGTTTAGAGTTTTAATGCAAATGAATTTGTATATGCAGGTTTTTGAGGAAATTTTTCAGTCATTTAATGCATCTGCAACTCCTCTTTTTTGCATGACTCCAGTTGTTGAAGGTGAATTAAGAGTTGATGCGGAACAAGAAATGATAATTCCCAATGAGCATGAGACAGAAGAAGTAAAGTCAATAGAGTTTTGGTTTTCAGACTATCTAACTCATTACATGACTGAGGAAGGTTTTGATTTGTCTCGATTAGTAAACGATGACTATCTCTTAGCCATAAAACTTCTCTATAATAACGGACATTACGTTTCAGCCTTAAAGTTACTAATGTCTTTTATTGATACTATAGCTTTTCTTGAATTCGATGATACTCAGAGAAACTTCCAAAAGTGGCTTGATAAATATGTCGATTTAAGTAATCTACAGATAGTATCTGATGAGCTTTGGGAAATGCGTAATTCTCTTCTTCATATGACAAATGTTGATTCGAGAAAAGTGAGAAAAGGTGATGTGCAGCGGTTGATGTTTTACGTAGGCACTTTAACCAAAGGATTACCTGACAAAACTGATGAAGCTAATTTTTTCGAGTTGATGGGGCTAATTAGAGCCGTTGCTTATGGTGTTGATAGGTGGGCTAACTCTTATAATGTCGATCGGACTAAGTTTCAGATTTTTGTAGATAGATATGATCGTATAATTTCTGATTCCAGATATCAAACTGTTAAAGTAGAGTGATTTTCTCAATAATCTTTGTTATGGTCAGCAGTCAGCCACCTCACAATCCCGTTGCACGCCGACCGTATCAAGATGGTTGGTGTAGTCCGAAAGGTTACTAGCGGCGGGTGAACGGGGTCGTTAAGATGAAGATAAGACTCGTGAGAGCGTTGCGAAAAAAGCGATGATTGCCGCAGATGTTGTCGCTGAAGTTGTTACGCCCCGCGCCATAAGACGTGCGAGGAGATCGACAGTCCTTTGGGTGGAGGATAACCCTTATAACAATAGCTATGAACGTCAAGCACTTGAAGCGCTAGGAGTTAGTTTTGTGTTGGCAAAATCGACAGATGAGGGGCTAAATAAAATTTCTCAACAACGTTTCGATGCAATTATTTCCGACATGGGGCGACCACCTGATTCCCGCGCAGGCTATACGCTCCTCGATAAGCTGCGCTCTAGTGGGGATCAAACTCCATTTATCATTTATGCTGGTTCAAGAGATCCAGAACACGTTGCGGAGTCACGCCGTCACGGTGCTATTGGATGTACTAATAATCCAAACGAGTTGTTTGAAATGGTATTGTCTGCGTTAGATCGCGTCGCATAATAACCAAGTGTACACCGACCGCTGAGAGCTTATTTATTGAGTGTACTGAGAACAACTTAATTGATATTATTCCTTTATCATATTCATATCGATTGGTAAAATTAAAGGGAATACTAACCAAACTGCAACTCATGCTAAAAACTATCGAATGAGCTTTATACTGAGGCATTTTTATGTTGAAAGTGACAGTTGACGAAATTCAGCGCGATCCTTCAAAGTATCTACGTCAAGTGGA
Source organism: Chroococcales cyanobacterium (assembly GCA_038260455.1). Lineage (GTDB taxonomy): Bacteria > Cyanobacteriota > Cyanobacteriia > Cyanobacteriales > Microcoleaceae > Microcoleus. The sequence continues at coordinate 2,629 of JBBSNU010000337.1, forward strand.
GGCTGGTGCAACTTTTGTGATCTTGCAAGCAGATAAGCCGATCGCGGAACTCAGACCTATTTCTAACAGCAAGCAATTACGACCATTTGGTTTGTGTGCAGGCGAGTTTACAGTTCCAGATGATTTCGACGAGCCTTTGTCGGAAGATATCCTCAGTGCATTTGAAGGTAAATGAAGATTCTGCTAGATACGCACATCTTTTTATGGTTCATCAGTGGTGACATCAAGTTATCAACAGATGTTCGAGATGCAATTCGCGATCCAGATAATGAGGTCTATTTGAGTGCAGTTTCAGTCTGGGAAGCAATTGTCAAGTACCAGTTGGGTAAGTTACCTCTGCCGGAGCATCCCGAAACATATTTACCCAAACAGCGCGATCTTCATCAAATTGTCAGTCTTTCTCTTGATGAAAGTAGCGTAGCTCAACTGGCTAAACTGCCACCATTACATCGGGAGCCATTTGACAGAATGCTTATCTGTCAAGCTTTAGAGAATGGTCTGACTATTGCGACAGTAGATGGGGCAATTCGTGCCTACTCGGTCAGCGTTATGTAGCAGTTCACGGTTATTTGTCGTCGCACAACTTCATGGCGCCATTCGCGATCGCAATACCCAATACTTCAAAATTACCATTTGGTCGATCGCTCTTCAATTCAGTACGAGATCTTCTTGTCTATAGCCCGATCGCCCGCGAGGAGAGAGGGTGCGATGCTTCTTGGTTGGGCGATCGCCAAGTTGTAGTATAATGTAATCTGTCAAAAAATCACTAAGAGCCAGAAAAGATATATCATAACTCTAACCGGATCATCTCTTCCCAGATATGTTCTACTGCTCGAATCCAAGGTGCTCTAATCCTTTCAACCCCGACAACTCTAAATTTTGTCAAAGTTGCGGCGAACCCGACCTCACGCCTCACTTCAGAAACCGCTACCGCGTGATTCGACTGTTGGGCGAAGGAGGATTTGGCAGAACTTATGAAGCCGTAGATATCGATCGCATGGACGATTCCTGCGTCATCAAGCAGTTTTTCCCCCAAGTTCAGGGAACATCAGCACTTCAAAAGGCTACAGAACTGTTTAAGCAAGAAGGTAAACGACTTTACGAACTCGGCGAACATCCCCAAATTCCTCGATTAATTGCTTATTTTGAACAAGACAAGCGGCTTTATTTAGTACAAGAATTGATTGAAGGGCAAAATTTACTGGCTGAATTAACTCAGCAGGGCGCTTTTAACGAAGAAAAAATTTGGCAGTTGCTGGCAGATATTTTACCGATTCTGAAATTTGTGCACGATCGCCATGTCATTCATCGAGACATCAAACTTGAGAATATCATCCGTCGCCGCACATCTGTTAGCTCATCCCCGCCCCAGTCTGGAAATGTTCGCAATTCGGCTTTCCGCAGAGGAGGGCGGGGAGAATTAGTTTTGATTGATTTCGGCGTTTCCAAACAAGTTACAGGTTCCCATCTGAGCAAAGTCGGCACCACCGTAGGAACGCCCGGATATTCCCCGCTGGAACAAATGCGGGGTCAAGTTTTCCCCGGAAGCGATTTGTATAGTTTGGGGATAACTTGTCTGAGACTGCTAACTAAATGTTTGCCACAAGTTGACGGTTTCGATGACCTTTACGATCCGATTAACGGCGGCTGGATTTGGAGAGAACGCTTGCCTGCCGGCACAAAAATCAGCAGCGAATTAGCAACAATTTTAGATAAATTAATTCAAGATTATCTCAAAAATAGATATCAATCTGCTGATGAAGTAATCAAAGCTTTAAATCTCTATTCTCTACCTCCCCAACCTCATTTTGGTAATGGCGGACAACTTACTTTAAATTATGCTCAGCCCAAGGCCGCCCTACCTCCGCTAAATGCTTATCTGACCGAAACAGAACAACTTGCTATCAATAGTCCGAGCCAGCAAAGCCGGCAAATAAACAGCAATATCTCTGTTAATCCGAGTGGAAAATCCCACACCAATCCGCCTCCAAACAAGGGAACGCAAAGTATTGTTACTGTCAAAAGCACCTTTGAATTTCAGGTAGTGACAGTAGACAATCGCGGGCAGCAAACTAATCATAACAGCCGCAGAGCGCGTTTTTTTGAAGAACATATCGGCAGCGGTACAGTCATGGAAATGGTATCTGTTCCTGGCGGTACTTTCCTGATGGGTAGCCCAAAAGATCGGGGTGACAGCGACGAAAAACCGCAGCATTCAGTAACTTTAGCTGCTTTCTATATTGGTAAATTTCCAGTCACTCAGTCGCAATGGACTGCTGTTGCAGCGCTGCCGGAAATTAAAATGTTTCTCAATCCTGATGCTTCCCGTTTTAAAGGTGTAAATCGACCGATCGAAAATGTATCTTGGTACGAAGCGGTGGAGTTTTGCGCTAGACTTTCTCGCCAAACTGGTAAGAAGTATAGCTTGCCTAGCGAGGCCCAATGGGAATATGCTTGTCGGGGGCAAACTATGACGGCGTTTCACTTTGGAGAAACGATTACCAGCGAGTTAGCAAATTACAACGGAAATGCTAATGAGGCTGATGCGCCGAAGGGAGTTTATCGCTTTCAAACGACAGATGTTGGTAGTTTTAAACCGAATGCTTTCGGATTGTACGATTTGCACGGCAATGTGTGGGAATGGTGCGCGGATGCTTGGCACAACAATTATAAAGGTGCGCCTGTTGATGGCAGTGTTTGGGAGTCTGGCGGCGACTATTCGCTGAGGTTGTTGCGGGGGGGTTCTTGGAACGATCGCCCTCCGAATTGTCGCAGCGCGTGCCGTCTTAGATATCAGCCGGATTGCAAGGCTAGTATTGTGGGTTTTCGTGTGGTTGTTTCTGTTGTTTGATTTTGTTGGCTTCTATTTTAAACACCCTAAAACAGGTTCGATCGTTCGGACTTTAGTCCTTAAAATTCCAGGACTAAAGTCCGAACTACAAACACCAGTTTCTACCTGAGCTTAACTAGCCTTCTTCTGAGGAGCAACCATGCGTTCTACACTCATAGCAGCCACGCTCAATGTCACTACAGCCATGCCAATAATTGCCAAAGGCTGCAACTTCTCATTGATAATTACAAACCCAAAGAGTGCGGTCATCGCCGGCCCCAAAGTGCCAATTACGGAGGCTAAGGCCGCCCCGGCAAACCGAATGGCAAAATTGTTCAAAAGATAGCTAAACAGCGTCAGCACCCCTAAAACAACGCCTCCAAAAATCAAACCTGGCCATACATTTGGGTCGATTTGAGGAGCTAAATTTTCCGAGAGCGGCACCCACAAACTCAGGGCGGAAAATACAAAAATCGTGGCAAAATTAACTAAACTACAAGGAATC
>JBBSNU010000338.1:0-5933 GCA_038260455.1 Chroococcales cyanobacterium
ATTGTTGAGGGTATTAACAACAAGCTTAAGTTAATAAAACGTTCTGCATATGGCTTTAGGAATTTTGAAAACTACAAAAATAGATGTTTGCTGTCCTGGGCATTTTAATTGTTAGTTTGGCATACTAAGTAAGGAAGAGCCCTAATTCTTTAAAATCAATGTAATTTAATGTTAGATCTAAGTAAGTTGGCGGAATGGTTAGAAGGTGAAAGTAGTTTATTAGAGAGTGGAATTTTAGAAGTTGATTCAATGACGGGAAAAGAGTTTGAGCGTTTTCTAGTTCTCCCTTTTGAAAAGTTGGGGTATATTGCTATTTTAACTCAAGATAGTCAAGATTATGGGGCTGATTTAATTTTATACAAAGATGGCTCAAAAACAGTGGTTCAAGCAAAAAGAAGCAAAAATCCAGTTGGGATTAAAGCAGTTCAAGAAGTAGCAGGAGCCGTCAGACATTACCAAGGAAATAAAGGCAGAGTAATCACTAACAATAGATTCACAGAAAATGCTTACAAACTTGCTAAATCTAACGAAGTAGAGTTATGGGATAGAAAAAAACTAATCGAATTCATCCTGATATCTAAAGATTGTAACTAATTTATATACCAGGATCTGCAATGGCTACATCGGTTGTTTGTATACCAGCTCATAGGGTGCGTCAGGCGAAACCATCAGCAAAGTGAACAAACATTCAGCCCGCTCCGCACCCTACAATAACTAAAAGTTAGTCAACTGTGAAAAACAGATACTGCGATTGCTTCGTTCCTCGCAATGACACAAAAAAGCGCTAACCGAAGCATATTGACATATAGATGTTCTGCATCGCGAACTAATTACCTGAAATCCCAACAATTCAACTAGCACTCGATCCCCACGTATCAACTGTTTGCTGCAAACCTTCTCGGTAGCTAACATAGCGCGGACTCCACCCAAACTGCTTGCGGAATGACTCGCTGTTGACAGTAGTAGAAAGCTTTAACAAATCGACTTGTTGAGGGGTGACAACTAACACCAGTGCTAGCGGTGTCAGCCACATGGGGATGTGCGCGGGGCGTTTTCTGCCCAGGGTGAAGGCGAATCGATCGATAAAATCAGCAAAAGACACCGGCACACCATCGACAACGTTAAAAATTGCACCCTTCGGTTCCTGTTCGTCGGCTACCTTTACCAAAGCCGCCGCCGCATCCTCAAAGTGCAGCCAGTTTCCCAGATTGCTCTCGGGCCCGGCAAAATAAGGACGACCCATTTTAAACGATTTTATATACAGTTTGAGGTCTTCCGATTCAGGCCCGTACAGGTATCCCATCCGCAATACACAAGTCGGAATCTGACTGTTTGTTACCTGATTTTCGGTGGCGATCGCCATTTTGAAAATTGCGTCATCACCTGGTACGCTCAATGGTGTGTTTTCTGTCGCTTCCTTGGTGTTACCGTACAAAAAAGTGTAGCTAGTGTGAATTAGCAACTTAATATTTGTGTCTTTTACCGCTGTCAGCAGCGCACCAGTTGTTGTCGAAAGCGTTTTATCAAATCCTTTCCAATCTTGCCCGTCGCTGAGCAGGGTATTTGCCTTTTGCGGGGTGAGGTTGACAACCACATCTGGATTGGCGGCGAGAATCGCATCCCTGAGTTCCACACCGCTGGAATGGTCAGTTTCTACCGCAACTCCGCCGGCTGAATGCACGGCTGCTGCACCGTCTTTTTCCTGTGTCAATCCAGTTACTTTGTGTCCCTGCGCTACAAACTGCCGGACTGTTGCTTGTCCGAGTTCGGAGTCGGCGCTGGTAATGACAATGCTCAGCTTTATGTCTGCCATCTGCTGGATCACCTATTTTTTCTGTTTCTACATACTTACTATTTTTGCCACCTAAAAAGCGACTATCTCTTGGTAGAAAAAGTAGTTGTTAGGATTTATGCAGGAGGGATGAGAAACCGGGTTTTTGGAGAAAATATTTAGTTGTAACCGGCAGTAATGGTAAAAAACCCGGTTTCTGTGGTCTAGATGTGTCAGTCGCGGTTATTCTAAAGATCAGTTACCAAAATTTTCTCTACAGCTTGCTCGATCGCCCGCCCAATCATGCTAGAAATTTCCAACACAGTATTTATTGCCGATCGCGAAATCGAGATTAGCGCCATTCGCTCCCAAGGCGCGGGGGGGCAAAATGTAAATAAGGTGGCGAGTGCTATTCACTTGCGCTTTGATATCCCAGCTTCCTCATTGCCCGATCGCTACAAGCAGCGTTTATTGCAAATCAACGACCAGCGCATCACCTCCGAAGGTGTGATTGTCATCAAAGCGCAGGAACACCGCAGCCAGGAACAAAACCGGGAGGAGGCTTTGAGACGGCTGCAAGAGTTGATCAAAAGTGCGATCGTCATCCCGAAAAGGCGCAAACCCAGCAAAGCGACTCGCAGTTCCCAGCGCAAGCGTCTCGACAGCAAAACCAAGCGGGGGCAGATTAAGGCTCTGAGAGGGAAAATTACCGATTGAGCGATCAAAGGTCGATCGACCTCGCCTCCCCTATCGCAGACAACCTATATGTAGCCGTACTTTTGAGAATTGGTATTACTTCTCCTGGCCCGAGGGCGATCGACTTGGTAAGTCATCGGGAATTTTAGTTACGTCTAATCCTAAAAGCTCAAACATAGTTTTTAGAGAAACCTGGTACAGGTTAGCCATCGCAAGTATGTTTTCAGCATTAGGCATAGCCTTGCCTAATTCCCAGTCAGCTTGTCTCCGCTCGGAAATTCCGATTTTTTCTTTAACTTGAGGGCGTGTTAGTCCAGCTTTTTCTCTGAGTAGTCTCAATGGAGACTTCTCCTTTTCTTGTAAATCTTCTTCTATCATAGGACGAAATATTCATGATGTAAACGTCTTGACAAAGACTTTGATAAGACGTAAACTTCATTTAGGTAGGCACAACAAAGGCGGCTCAGCGAGCCAAACAGTCAAAATGCAGGTTTGAAGAACCGCCTTATTTGTAGTGTCTATCAATTATGCCTGCATACCCTTAGTATTTTCCGGGCTTGGGTGCACGACTCAAGCCCCTTTCCCTAGAGATTGGCGAACCCCTGCAGGTTAGTTGTCCGATCGCCCTCGCGATCGACTTGGTAAGTCATCGGGAATTTTAGTTACGTCTAATCCTAAAAGCTCAAACATAGTTTTTAGAGAAACCTGGTACAGGTTAGCCAGTGCAGCAACGTTTTCAACAGTTGGCATCGACTTTCCTGATTCCCAGTCAGCTTGCATCCGCTCAGAAACGCCGATATGTTGTTTGACTTGAGGGCGGGTTAGCCCAGCTTGTTCTCTGAGCAGCCTTAATGGAGACTTTTCCTTTTCTTGCGAATTTTCTTCCATAATACATGAAGCTTATTTCATGAAGTAAACCTCTTGACTTCTACTGGAAGATGAAGTAAACTTCATGTAGACAGGCAAAACAAAGGCGGCCGGGCAAGCCTCCAAGGTCAAAATGCAGGTTTGAATAACCGCTTAACTTGTACTGTCTATCAACTGTGCTTGCATACCCAAGCGTATTTTGGGGGCTTGGGCGCATACCTCAAGCCTCTTTTCCTCAACGCGCCCGGAGGTGGTGCCATGTAAAAGGTCGATCGACCTACAGCACAACCCAACTCAAAATTGTATCAAAGATTCCGACCAAAACTTCCACTTTGCGATCGCACAACTTCCGTGCTATCGTTCCATTTCTCCACCCATTCCCGATCGTGACCACATCTACCGAAAACTTCTACCTAGGCGATATCGCCTCCAACTTTCACTTTGCAGGCCCGCTGCTAGACTTTGAAGAAGAAATCCAGAATCAATCTCCCTTTCACGATTTAGACTACCTGACAGGGGAAATTAAAAGGGGATTTCTAGACTACGTGCGGCAAGGAATCATGCTGGACGCGATCCGAAAACTGCGATTGTACAAACACAAATTCAAAACTTTTAAAAGTTACTGCGAACAAGCATTAGGTAGACAGTATTTTTACTGCACGCAAATCATCAAATCTGCTGGCATTTGCCTGCGCTTAATCAAAGCCGGATTTGAGATTTTGCCAAGCTGTGTCGCTCAAGTTGTGCCTTTGTTCAAACACGCAGTCACAGACCAGTACGGTGACTGTGCTTTAGAGGAAAAGTGGCAAGAAGTGGTGGATGTCATCCCCAAAGAAAGGATTACTGCAGTAACTATTGCCGAAACTGTTGACAACAATCCCAATCTCCGGCTCAAGCAAATTCGCATCAAAACCGACACCTACGACCTTTTAACCAAAAAAGCGGCGGCCGCGGGAATGTCAGTTTCGGAATTTTTGGCGAGGTTGGTTGACGAATATAACCCCAGAAACCTAGAGCAGCCGGCGGAACACACTCCCGAACAAGAGGAGATTTTAGACCAATTGGACGCGGAATTTAAGAAGCCGGCAGCGGAACAGTCTGCAACTGCAGCTAAAGAGAAAGTTAAATCTAAAGGTTTTGGATGTAAAATTGATCCGAAAGGTGGTAAAAGGGAAGTTACTGCGGAGAAAAGTTCAGAAAGTGAAATTAAGGCGAAAAGTTCAGAAAGTGAAATTAAGTTGAAAAATCAGAGAACTGAAATTTTAGCAGAGAAACAGTCCACTTTATTTAAGGAGAAAAATAATGAAATCCTCAGCCCAAAATCCTATCATGCGTCAACTGAAGCTGATGGAGGCTCAATTAAGCCAGATTCAGTGCCAACTGATTAAAGCCACTGTGTTGAATTGGTGGCAAATTGTTTTGCCTGACGGACAAAAGATTGCGATCGAGCACGCGGGCGGCGGACACTGGATTTTTCGGGCTAACGGGCTGGAGAAATCGCATCCTGAAGTGCGGAAAGCTGTGTTAATGGCGATCGCTGAAGGTTGTCGCCGATAAGCTACGCTTAAGGACACGGCGTGGTGTCGTGTCCCTACTGGGCGATCGGATTTGGTATGATGTTGGGATGATTTGGGGATGTACGGGGGCGATTGGCATTAGTATCGAGATTGGTTAAAAGTGCGATCGGAATATCCCAAGTGTGCGGCGAGATTTAAGATTCCGGCCTTGTGGACGAATAGGTGGTATCAGAAATCTTTTTTGCGGTTTGAAGAGATGATGGGCTATCAGAAATATTACTGATTCCTTGAGATAATAAAGTTCTGTATGCTTGCTGAGGATGAGTATGTTCATCAGGGTATCGTGCCTCTAATAAACCCTTCTTTAACATCGGATTTACATAGTGATTCCTTACACTATTTGGCACACGGCCCAATAATTCAGCTAATGTTCGGAGTTGCAAGTAATGCTCGGAGCAAAGTTCTAAAATAACTTGCTCGACAAGCTCTTTGCTGGTGCGACCTTTGTCGCGAATCGGTGCTGCAATATTTCGCAGATGCTCGTAATGTTCGGAGCTTGTTTCGTAATGTTCGGAGCTTGGCGCGTAATGTTCGGAGCTTGACTCGTTATGCACGGAGCTTGGAATCAAGGAGAGTAAATCCGATTCACCTTTATTTGGTAGAGCATACTGAGTTCCACGCCCGCGACCAGAGCGTTCTAACCAACCATTATTGACGGATCGCTTGAGACATTCTCCTATATCTCTAGGGTGTTCTCGGCTGTAACACTGAATGTCAGCATTGCTAATTGCTCCTGATTGATGCGCCAATATCAAAATAATGCGCTCTAATTCTGTCAGTTCGCAATAGTCATCTCCCACGATTTCCCTTAACTCTTTTTCGACATTTTCGGGAATCATGCTCACCATTGGTAAATCAACAAAAGTCATCTCTAACTCTAATTTTTGGCGTTGCTGAACAATGGTATGATGAAGTTGTCCTCCGAACGTCAAAAATAACACACATTTAAAATAAATATTATGCAATGCCCTGAATGCAAATCAACTCATATCAATAAAAATGGTCATAAAAAAGGCAAACAG
>JBBSNU010000339.1:0-5928 GCA_038260455.1 Chroococcales cyanobacterium
AACTTGACCTCCGGTTGCTTGAAATAGAGCTTTAGCCGCGCCTACTTCTTGCTGAGCCTGTTTGACTCGCGCCAGCAAGTCGGATTGATCTTCGCCGCTCAGAAAGGGAATTTCCTCAGTTTCTAACAGAGTGGTCGATCGCTCGAACCAGTATCTAAAATCCTCTAACAGCGGTTCCAGTAGGGATTTGAGCAACTCTGATTCCGGCAAATTGGAATTAAGCATGAATAAAAATTGGGTTATTTACTTATTCTAACCTTAAACGTGCTTTACAATCTGTAACATATTATTAACAATAATTCAAGGATTTAAAAAAACTAGCAGGTGGGCGTGAATAAACTTAACCGTGCCAGCAGTTATTGTAGGGTGCGTCAGCGGGCTGAATGTGACTACCCCAGACCAAAGACTGTGCCCCGCTGACGCACCCTACGGTTAGTTAGCACTCCTGTAAGAGTCCCCCCGCCGGAAGTCGGCGGTTCCTGTCCCAATCTGAGTAAGATAGAAGCAACTGCAACTAAATTAATTGCTAATTCAGCCGATGTCTAGCTCAGAATCCATGAACGCTCCAGAACAGTCCGTTAAAATTCAGTTGCCCCGCACCAGCGAGTCGGAGCAACTAAAAAAAATTCGCCACACCACCTCCCACGTTATGGCGATGGCGGTACAGAAATTATTCCCCAAGGCTCAAGTAACAATTGGCCCTTGGATTGAAAACGGTTTCTATTACGATTTTGATTGCCCCGAACCTTTTACTGAAAAGGATCTCAAGGCAATTAAAAAAGAAATGATCAAAATCATCAACCGCAAATTGCCTGTAACTCGGGAAGAAGTCAGCCGCGAGGAAGCGGAACGCAGAATTAAGGAGATAAACGAACCTTACAAATTAGAAATTTTGGCAGGTTTGATTGAACCGATTACTCTGTACCATTTGGGTGACGAATGGTGGGATTTGTGCGCTGGGCCCCATTTGGATAATACCAGTGAAATCAACGGAAGGGCGATCGAGCTAGAAAGTCTCGCCGGCGCATACTGGCGCGGCGACGAAACCAAAGCCCAGCTACAGCGCATTTACGGCACAGCTTGGGAAACACCCGAACAGCTAGAAGCCTACAAGCACCGCAAAGAAGAAGCCCTAAGACGAGATCACCGCAAATTAGGCAAAGAATTAGGCTTATTTATTTTCGCCGATGCGGTTGGCCCCGGTTTGCCTTTGTGGACACCGAAAGGCACGATTCTGAGAAGTATTTTAGAAGATTACTTGAAACAAGAACAAATCAAGCGCGGCTACTTGCAAGTTGTGACACCGCACATCGCCAGAGTCGATTTGTTCAAAATTTCGGGACACTGGCAGAAATACAAAGAAGATATGTTTCCGCTGATGGCTGAAGATGCAGAAGCGGCAGCCAATGAACAGGGTTTTGTCATGAAACCCATGAACTGCCCTTTTCACATTCAAATTTACAAAAGCGAACTGCGTTCCTATCGCGAATTGCCGATGCGCTTAGCCGAATTCGGTACAGTTTACCGCTACGAACAATCGGGAGAATTGGGCGGTTTAACGCGGGTGCGCGGCTTTACGGTGGATGATTCCCACTTGTTTGTCACGCCGGAACAATTGGATGCTGAATTCTTGAGTGTGGTGGATTTGATTCTGTCAGTATTCAAGAGTTTGCAACTGAAGAATTTTAAGGCGCGTTTGAGTTTCCGCGATCCAGAAAATTTAGAGAAATACATCGGTTCCGATGAAGCTTGGGAAAAGGCGCAAGGTGCAATCCGCCGCGCGGTGGAAACTTTGGGAATGAATTATTTTGAAGGAATCGGGGAAGCGGCTTTTTACGGCCCGAAACTCGATTTCATTTTCCAAGATGTGTTGGACAGAGAATGGCAATTAGGAACTGTTCAGGTAGATTACAATTTGCCAGAACGTTTTGATTTGGAATACGTTGCTGAAGATGGCACTCGCAAGCGTCCGGTGATGATTCACCGCGCTCCTTTCGGTTCTTTGGAGCGCTTGATCGGGATTTTGATCGAACAGTATGCTGGCGATTTCCCAATATGGTTAGCGCCGATTCAGGTGCGGTTGTTGCCTGTTAGCGAGGAGTTTTTGCCGTTTGCTAAGGAAGTGGAGGCGAGGATGAAGGCGCTGAATATTCGCGCAGAAGTTGAGAGTAGTGAGCGTTTGGGTAAGTTGATTCGCAATGCTGAGAAGGATAAAATTCCGGTGATGTGTGTTGTGGGTGCGAAGGAGGTTGAGGCGAATAGTTTGAATATTCGGACTCGTGCTTCTGGGGAGTTGGGGTCGATTTCTCTTGATGAAGTTATTGGGAGGTTGCAGGCTGCTATTAGCAGTTATGGCGATTTTTAGGAGGGTTAATTTCTGATTTTAGAACGGGCGAGACGCCCATTCCACATTTTTTAGAACGGGCGAGACGCCCATTCCACATTTTTTAGAACGGGCGAGACGCCCATTCCACAATTAACGCAGATGATAGTTTGATATTGTCTGCGTTTTTCTAATCTGTTTGCTAAAATGATAGTAATCAACGGGAGGTACGATTATGCCTAATCCATTTCCGGGGATGAATCCCTATTTAGAACATCCTGATTTTTGGCCAGAAGTTCATCATTTACTGATTAGTGCGATTAAAGAGTCCCTCACTCCGCAATTGCGCCCAAAATACCGCGTCGCTATTGAAAAGCGAATTTATGAAATCCAAGGTGAAACTTCTCTATTAGTAGCGATTCCTGATGTCTCTATCCAACAAAAACGCTATCCAACTAATCCAGTATCATCTAATATTGCTGTCGCTTCCAGAACCGTGGAACCTCTAAAAGTCATAATCCAAGGGTCGGAAGAATTTCGTGAAGGATATTTAGAAGTAATTGACATGGCGACCAAGGAAGTTGTTACAGTGATTGAAGTGCTTTCACCTGCAAATAAACGCCGAGGGGAAGGTCGAGAAAAGTATGGCAGTAAACGCAAGAAAATATTTGATAGCAGTACACATTTAGTCGAAATAGACTTGTTGCGAGGTGGGGAACCTTTGCCAGTTTTGGGAGATTCCAATGAAAGCGACTGTCGCGTTTTAGTCAGTCGCAGCAATCAACGTCCGATCGCAGATTTGTACTTATTTAACATTCCCGATCCAATTCCTGCATTTCCCTTGCCTTTACGTCCAGAAGACGTAGAGCCTGTTTTGGATTTACAAGCGCTGATTAATCAAGTATACGATCGCGCGGGATATGATTTTGAAATCGATTATACCGCCGAACCCGTGCCGCCACTTGCTGAACCCGATGCTGCTTGGGCTGATACTTTGTTGCGTGAGACTGGATTGAGAGGTTAATTTAGTGGAAAATTTCAACAATATATTACTATGCCTAATCCATTTCCGGGGATGAATCCCTATTTAGAAAGTCCTGACTTTTGGCCCCAAGTACATCACTTGCTAATTAGTAGCATTTTTGAATCATTAGTGCCGCAGTTGCTGCCAAGATATATCGTTGATATTGAAAAAAGAGTTTATGAGATTAGCGGGGAAAATTCCCTATTAGTGGGGATTCCTGATGTCACCGTGCAGCGCTCTCCAATTCAAACAAACCCTACTTCTTCTAATATCGCAGTTGCCGCACCACCTGTGACAGCTTTGAAAGTAAGACTGCCAGTACCTGTCGAATTTAGAGAAGCTTATCTAGAGGTGCGAGATACAGAAACTAGGGAAGTTGTGACAGTGATTGAAGTGCTGTCACCCGCCAACAAGCGTCCTGGGAAAGGGCGAGAAATGTATGAAGAAAAGCGAGAAAAGGTGTTTGGTAGTCGGACTCATATGGTAGAGATTGACTTGCTACGAAGTTACCAACCTCTACCAGTTTTTGGGAACGATATTGAGGCAAATTATCGAATTTTGATAAGTCGGACAAATCAAAAGCCTTTGGCAGATTTGTACCTTTTCAATTTACCCAATATGATTCCTCAATTTCCTTTGCCTTTGCGCCCAGGCGATGCGGAACCAATTGTAGATTTACAAGCGTTATTAAATGGGGTTTACGATCGCGCCGCCTATGACTTTAGAATCGATTATACCACCGAACCCGTTCCTGCGCTCTCCGAACCCGATGCAGTTTGGGCTGATGCTTGGTTGCGGGAGACGGGGTTAAGGAGTTAATATTGTGGAAATTGTAAACAATATATTACTATGCCTAATCCATTTCCGGGGATGAATCCCTATTTAGAAAGTCCTGACTTTTGGCCAGAGGTACATAGTCGTTTAATCGTGGCGATTGCAGATGTTTTGGTGCCTCAACTGGTGCCAAAATATCGAGTGGCGATTGAAAAGCGCATTTATGAACTCAAGGGAGAACAATCTCTGTTAGTCGGAATTCCTGATGTTTCTATTCAACGCAATCCTACTCCCAGAAATTCAAATTCATCTGTAGCTGTCGCGACACGAACTGCTACGCCTTTGAAAGTCGGATTACCGATGTTTGAGGAGGTGAGAGAAGCGTATTTGGAGATTAGAGATATCGCAAGTAAAGAAGTTGTGACGGTGATTGAGGTGCTTTCACCTGCTAATAAACGTCCGGGAAAAGGGCGGGAGATGTATGAGGAAAAGCGGGATAAGGTGTTCGGAAGCCGATCGCACTTAGTGGAAATTGACTTACTGCGAAGCTACGAACCTCTGCCTGTTTTTGGTGACAATATTGAGGGAAGTTATCGGATTTTGGTGAGTCGGGGAGATTGTCGCCCCGTCGCTGATTTGTATTTGTTTAATATACCAGATGTGATTCCGGCTTTTGCTTTGCCTTTGCGTGGAGGCGATGTGGAACCAATTGTTGATTTACAGGCGTTGTTGAATACGGTGTACGATCGCGCCGGATACGATTTTACGATCGATTACACCCCGGAAGCCGTACCTGCACTGTCGGAATCCGATGCTGTTTGGGTTGATTCTCTGCTGCGCGAAACCAGCCTCCGACCATCTGAAACCTAAAAAAAACTACACAAAACGTTACATTTTTGTTACCATCGTGGCGAGTCTGTCCTCAGCATTCGCCCTTTTAACCTTCAAAACTAACCGTTATGGATCAATCTCCCTCCACAACTCCCGCCTCCGAAGAGCTCGCCGCCGAAACTCCGATCGCGCCGACAAACAATACACCTCCACCGAGTTATGTCAAGCTGGCGATGCGGAATATGGTTCGCAAGCGCGCGACTTCTTTGTTTCATTTTGCTTTGACGGCGGCTGGACTTTTGGGCGTACTCGTCGGTTTGGCTTTTCTCGATCGATATTTCAACTCTTAGTCTCAATGTGGCGATACAACACCGGGCGGTTGAAACCGCCGTCTGTGTTCTGAGCCCGTTGCAATCTTCCACAGATTCCTGTAATCTGCCAGCTAAAAGCAAAAAGTCGATTAGCCTGCCCAATGTGAAATTGCCCAAAAATTGAATATATTGCTTGACAAAAAATGCTGAAAATGCTAATTGAGGTGAACGTCGAAGACTGTTATGGGCTAGCCCGATCGTCCGCCGACGGTTCCAACCTCCCGGAAAGTGCAGCCAGCGGGGAAATTTCAACCGAAACTTGGGAAAATTGGTTTAGCGTTTGGCTGGAAAACCAGGCGGAGGATGTGCCAGCGGCCCCTGGCTACGAAGTCAGCCTGCGTTTAACCGCTGATCCGGAGATGCAAGCCCTCAACGCCGAGTACCGCAAGCTCGATCGACCGACGGATGTACTAGCTTTCGCAGCTTTAGAGGTAGACTGTCCTCAATTAGAGGAAATGCAGTCATCTGAACCCTTATACTTGGGTGATATCGTAATCTCGATCGATACGGCTCAGCGACAAGCCCAGCAGCAAGGACATCCGCTGAAAACCGAATTAGCTTGGCTCGCAGCCCACGGTTTTCTGCACCTTTTGGGCTGGGATCAC
>JBBSNU010000340.1:0-5924 GCA_038260455.1 Chroococcales cyanobacterium
AGCTTTAGCAGAACTTGAAGACCAGGAATGTCACAGGACGAGACAATTTCCCAAAACGAGACTGCATAAAGTTAAGGGTGTGAAACAGGCAGTTTATCGTGCTGATATTGATAAAGTCTCAGGCTGGCGCATTCACGTTCAGTACGTCAAGGGACAGATTCATCTCAAGGATATTATTGAAGGGCAAAGACACGACAATGTAATTGAGGTGATTAAGTCCAAGAAGTCACGTTACGAGTAACCCTCAATTTTACCCAAATGTTTTTACTGAAGATAGCCAAGGAGAAGAAACAATGATACAGCCAGTGATTTTAGAAAAGTTAGAAGAACTCCCAGAGTCTTTTCAGACAGAGGTGCTTCATTACATCGAATTTTTGATTGAGAAGTATGCTCAAAAATCTCCTCAAGAAAAACAGACAAAAAAGCGTCGTGTTGCTGGAACGATGGAAGGTATGATTATCATGGCAGATGATTTCGATGAGCCGCTTGAAGACCTGAAAGAGTATATGTAATTAATTTCAGCTATGCTGTTAGACACCCATGCCTTACTCTGGTTTCTGAATAAAGATTCCCGATTACCAGAGACGACAAAGATACAAATAGAGGAGGCTGAATCTGTATTCGTCAGTATGGCTTCACTTTGGGAAATTTCGATCAAGGTTAATATTGGCAAGTTAGCGCTGATGGCTCCTTTTGAAACTATCAGATTAAACATGATAAATTTGGGCATTGAGGAACTACCCATTTCTTTTGAGGATGCAATTACTTATCTCTCAATTCCCCTGCATCATCGA
Source organism: Chroococcales cyanobacterium (assembly GCA_038260455.1). Classification (GTDB taxonomy): domain Bacteria; phylum Cyanobacteriota; class Cyanobacteriia; order Cyanobacteriales; family Microcoleaceae; genus Microcoleus. The sequence continues at coordinate 795 of JBBSNU010000340.1, forward strand.
GATCCGTTCGATCGCATTCTGGTGGCACAGGCGATGAATCATTCTCTTATTTTGATTAGTCGCGATGTGGCTTTTGATTCCTACGACATTCAGCGGGTGTGGTCATAATCAACGCAAAAATATTTTACTTTATTGTACCTTATGCCTACTTTTGTTGAAAATATTGCCAGCTTTTTACCGATTCGTGTCTTAAATAGTTTTGCTGCGAATCCTACTCCTCTTGATTCTCCGGCTAGTGGATCTTTTGAGGCGGCGGTGTTGTTTGCTGATATCTCTGGTTTTACTGCTCTTACTGAACGTCTTGCTCAAAAAGGTTCCGCAGGAGTTGAAGAATTAACGACTCATTTAAATGCTTATTTTGGTCAATTAATTGAATTGATATTAGCACATAACGGCGATATTATCAAGTTTGCTGGGGATGCTATGTTGGCGATTTGGCCTGCGGCAAGTTTGTCTTTAGATGGAGCGACTTATTGTGCAGCGCAATGTGCTTTGGCGATTTTAAATGATTTGGGTGAATATCGAGCGGCAGATGCTCAGTTGCGATTGCATCTTGGGATTGGGGCGGGTGAATTAAAAGAGTTTTATATCGGTGCAAAAAATGGCCAGTGGGAGTATCTTGTCGCGGGGGAACCTATTGCTCAAGTGGGGCTTGCAGAAACAGCGGCAGGTATAGGTGAAGTTTGTTTGTCACTGACGGCTTGGGAGTTGATCAAAGACAAGTTTTTGGGAAAAATATTAGATGCAAATGTGGTGCGTTTGGATGGTTTTAATCTTTCTGCTGCGGTGGCGGACAGAAGGCTTTCAAATGTGAGTAAACCCGATACTTTGCCCCTCTATGATGGGATGCAAAAACGACTGGAAAGATATATCAATTTGGGGGTTTTGCAGCGTTTGGAAGTCGGTCAAACTGATTGGCTAGGTGATTTGCGACGAGTCAGTGTGATGTTTTTAAATCTGCCGGGGATGGATTATGGCGATGAAGGGGCTTTAGAGTTTATTTCAGCAATAATTAATGAAATACAAAATGTTTTACAAGTTTATGAGGGAACTTTAAATAAGTTTTTAGTCGATGACAAAGGTAGTACATTGGTGATTGGTTTTGGTGTGCCGCCGTTTTCCCATGAAGATGATTCGGTGCGTTGTGTGATGGCGGGAATGGTGTTGTTAGAAAAGTTAAGAATTTTAGGAGTACAACCGAAGATTGGGATCACAACAGGTACTTGTTATAGTGGTGTAATTGGCAGCAAGCAACGTCGAGAATATACGATAATGGGGGCGGTTGTAAATTTGGCTGCGCGATTGATGCAGGCGGCAAATAATGGAATTTTGTGCGATATACGGACTTTTGAGATGACCAAAGAAAGAATACAGTTTGAATCGTTAACTCCGATAAAAGTCAAAGGTAAAGAAGAGATAGTTCAGGTATTTTGTCCGCTTAGTCAGGTGCGGAAAGATTTGCCTTGGTGGATGGCGGGAACAACGGAAAAGTCGATGGTGGGGCGGGAAATAGAACGGTTATTGTTACGGCAGAAATTAGAGCAGTTGAAAGCGGGTATTTCTGGAGTGGTTGTGATTTGTGGAGAGGCGGGAATTGGCAAGTCTTGTTTGATCGAAAATTTGCTTTTTCAGGCGCAAGAATTGGGTGTGGGAAGCTTGGTTGGTGTGGGGGATGCGATCGCTCAATCGAAGCCTTATCATGCTTGGAATGGCGTGTTTAGTCACTTGTGGGATTTGTCTTTGTTACCAGATTTGGAGGCAAAAAAACGTCAGGTTTTAGATTTATTGGAGGATGAACCGGAATGGTTGCAAAAAGCGGCGCTTTTAAATGAGGTTTTGGGTTTAGATTTGCCTGATACGGAGGTTTCGACTGCTTTGGTGGGGCAGCAACGGGCGGAAGCGACGCGGGATTTGTTGGTGCAATTGTTGCAGGATTCGGTGAATCGTTCTCCTAAGTTGCTGGTTTTGGAGGATGCTCATTGGTTGGATTCGTCAAGTTGGGCGCTGATTTTGACGGTGGCGCAGAAGGTGAAGCGGTTGTTATTGGTAATTGGGACGAGACTTATGGGCGAAGAGGTGCCGGATGAGTACGATCGATTGCTGAGAGAGGAAGGGGTAGAACAGTTGCATTTGGAAGCTTTGCCGGCTACAGATACTTTGGATTTGCTGTGTCGGCGTTTGGGGGTAAAGAGTTTACCTGACTCGATGGTGAAGTTGATTGAGCAAAAGGCGGAGGGAAATCCGTTTTTTAGTGAGGAATTGGCCTATGGTTTGCGCGAGGCGGGGGTGATAGAAATTCAGGATGGGGAATGTCGCATTGCTGCGGGGGTTGGTAATTTGACTCAGCTAAATTTTCCGGCTACGGTGCAGGGGGTGATTGCTTCGCGGATCGATCGGCTTTCTCCTAGCGAACAGCTTACATTGAAAGTGGCGAGTGTGATTGGTAGGTCTTTTGGATTTCAGTTGTTGCGAGATATTCATCCTATTGAGGATGATAAGCCTGAGTTGCCTAATCATTTGATGAAGTTACAGCGGTTCGATCTTACCCCGATGGAGACGCCAGAGCCGGATTTGGGGTATATGTTTAAGCATATTATTACTCAGGAAGTGGCTTATGGTTTGATGTTGTATTCGCAGCGCCGACAAGTTCATGAATTTTTGGCGTTGTGGTATGAAAGAAGTTATGAAGAGTTGTCGGGGTTTTATGCGATTTTGGCACATCATTGGAGTAAAGCCCTGGTTGCAGAAAAGGCGATTTTTTATTTAGAAAAGGCGGGGGAGCAGGCTGTGCGGGCCCACGCTTTGCGGGAGGCGGTGCGGTTGTTTACGGAGGCGTTGGAGTGGTTGGAAACCTTGCCTGATACGGTGGAGAGAAAAGAGCAAGAGTTGCGTTTGCACATTGCTTTGGGTGCGCCGTATCAGGCAATTAAAGGTTATGGTTCGCCTGAATTAATTAACACTTTTACCAGAGCGCGGGAATTGGCACAAGAACTCGGAGAAACAGCTAATTTTTTCCCAATGTTGTGGGGGTTATTTGCAGCCCATATTGGGCAAGGAGATACAAAAACAGCCGGAGAATTAGCCCAACAACTTCTTTGTCTAGTGAACAATTCCGAAGATTCGGCTATGCTGGTAACCGCTCATCATTCTATGGGTGCGAACTTGCTTTATAGGGGAGATTTTATTCAGGCTCAATTTCACTTAGAACGGTCTTTATTCTACTACGATGAGCAAAAACATTCCTCCCTTGCTTTTATCTATGGGCAAGATTTTGGGGTAGCGAATTTGGCTCTTCTATCAATATGCTTGTGGTTCCGTGGTTATTGTCGGCAAGCTCTTGAGAAAAAGGAACAATCCTTGAGTTTAGCTAGAAAGATAGGACACCCCTTTACTTTAGGGCTTGCCTATTGCTATGCAACTCAGATTTATCAATACTTACAAAATGTACCTAGTACCCAAAAATATGGGGAAATGACGATTAATTTCTGCATGAACAACGAGTTTCCTTTCTGGGCCATTGTGACGAGTATTATCGTGGGTTGGGTAAACCAGCAGTTAGGAGAAATCGAGTTAGGTTTGACACAAATGCAGCAAAATTTAACAGCTTATTTAAGCCTGGGGACAAGATTAGGACAAATTTATTGTATGAAGTTGACGGCTATCGGTTATCTGAATGCTGGTTTGGTGGAAGAATGTGTAAGCTTGATTGATAAAGGTTTGGAATTAGCCGACCCAACGGGCGCTTATTGGAAAGCCGAACTCTACCGGATCAAAGGTGAAGCGTTAATTGTGCAATCAAAAGATGCTGAGGCGGAAATTTGTTTTCATAAAGCCCTTGAAGTTGCTCGCTCTCAGGGTGCCGTGTCTTTGGAACGACGGGCGATTATAAGTTTGAGCGAATTTTTACACCGCTGTGGCAAAACCGAAGCTGCACGGCAGTCTATGGCACAGCTCGATCTAAATGCTGAAGAATTTGACCCAGTGGATCGTGAAAAGGGAATGACATTGCTTGCAGCGATCGGTTATTGTTGACCTAGCCGACCAGATGGCTGCTTAAACTATATTTCTCCATTTTTTAACCAGGACGATCTACCATGACTAAACCCACTCCAATAACGACTGAAACTTTAGATAATGTAGTTTCTAGTAAGTCGGATAAATCACGTTTTCCGCAGGCGATGTTGTCTGTGAGTCGAGAAGAATTTGATGCCTTGCAATTGACGGTAAAACAAGGGCTAACAGAAATCCCTACTGAACTGCCAAAAAATTTAACAGGATATGTCTTTATTGTGGGGCCGGCGGGTTCGGTTGATTCGCCCAAAAAACCCAATTTTCCACTAATTGTTTACCCCAGTAAAAACGGCTGGAATCCTCTCTATAATGGCGATGGGATGCTTTACCGCATTGGGTTTGAAAATGGTAAGGCTAACTTGAAAACACGCATTACCAAACCCCTTAGCTATTGGGCAGATAAATGTACTTATGAAAATTCAAATTATGCAAATTTAAGGTTTAACAATTTTGGAATTGCCCGTGCTTCTTTGGCTTTGGGGGTTACTTCGCAACTTAGTGTTACATTAACGCCTTTTAAAAAACACCAAGCCGATCCTTATCGTTTGTTGATTACGGTGGATATGGGCCGGTCTTACGAAGTTGACCCAAATACTATGGAAGTGGTGCAACCGATAGGTTTAATTAAAGATTGGAAAGCTGTTAACCCGCTGTTTCCAAGGCAACCTTTTCCGCTGAGTATGAGTTGCGCTCATCCGTGTTTTGACTATAGCACGGGAGAGTTATTTACAATTAATTTAGGTCGCTCAATCTCTTCATTTTTACCAACTTTGCGCCAATTTCTTTACCAGCTACGGATTTTAACGAAACCTTTGAAGAAATCGGTAGGGTTAAAGAAGACAACCAGTCCTGTTGATGGGTTCATAAAATGGGTGACCAACTTATACAAAAATATCCTCAAAGCTTTTTTAAGTTTAGGTAAGGGGCTTGCAATTAAATATAACCCCAGTTATCTTAGAAGAGTAAGAAACAAAAAATCTGACATGAGCGGTTGTGACCTCTGTAATTGGGATGCGAGAAATGATCTTGAGTGAAACCGTTAAATCGACGTTCAAGGAT